>JBJOKO010000193.1:0-5615 GCA_046046035.1 Bacteroidota bacterium
ATCGGCTACGATCACCTCGAAGCGGATGTAAAGATTTTGAGATTCAGAAAAATCAAATCCAAAGGAAAAGAACAATATCAAATCGTACTTAACACCACACCTTTCTACGCTGAAAGCGGTGGACAAGTGGGTGACCAAGGAGTTTTGGTTTCTGCCAATGAGCGACTTGAAATTACTGATACGAAAAAAGAAAATAGCCTAATCGTACACTTCACGGATACTCTTCCAGAGAATCCAGAAGCATCATTTAGAGCGATTGTAGATCCAACAAAACGCGCACACAGCGTTGCTCACCACAGTGCCACACACTTGTTGCACCAAGCATTGCGCGATGTTTTGGGAACTCACGTTGAACAAAAAGGTTCGCTTGTTAGTCCAGATTATCTCCGTTTCGACTTTAGTCACTTCGCGAAGATGACTGATGAGGAAGTTGAGAAGGTGGAAGGCTTGGTAAATGAGCGCATTCGCAAGCAATATGCTTTAGAAGAAAGGAGAGATGTGCCGATTGAAGAAGCAAGTAAAATGGGCGCAATGATGCTTTTCGGTGAGAAGTATGGCGACAAAGTTCGTGTGATCAAATTTGGTGATAGCATCGAATTGTGCGGTGGTACTCACATTGCAAATACTGGCTCTATTGGTTTCTTCAAAATCACTTCAGAAGGCGCTGTAGCAGCAGGTATTCGTCGTATCGAAGCCATAGCGGGTGAAGTTGCTTTTGGATTGATGAAAGAAGAGATGAGCCAATTGGAAAGTCTTCGTCAATTGCTTAAGTCGAAAGATATTTTGAAGTCAGTTTCTGATCTTCAGCAAAAGAATAATGACTTGGCTCGCCAGGTAGAGAAGTTGAATAAAGAGAAAGCACAAAACGTGAAGAAAGAACTTGCTTCTAAATTCACAGAAGTGAAAGGTGTTCAATTGCTCGTAGAAAAGGTAGATTTAGAAGCTGCAGAGATAAAGGACATCGCATTCCAATTGAAAGGCGAGAAGGACAATATGATTGCAGTGTTTGGTTCTGAATCAGGAGGCAAACCAACAATCACTGTTGTTATTTCAGAAGAATTGGTGAAGTCAAAAAATCTAAATGCTTCGGCGATTGTAAGAGAATTGGCAAAAGATATCAATGGCGGCGGCGGTGGACAAGCGTTCTTCGCAACAGCCGGAGGTTCTAAACCAGAAGGATTGGCAACAGCCCTACAAAAGACTCCAGACTACTTGTCTTCTCTCCTCTAACCCAGGGCAAAATTGAAGTATGAAGTGTGAAGTTTGAAGTGTGAGGGAGAAGCTGTTATTGAAATTTGAATAATACAATACAAAAGGACCGCTGAGACTTCGGCGGTCCTTTATTATTTCTAACTTCATACTTTACACTTTACACTTCATACTTCATACTTCGTTGGTATTCGGGCATAAAAAAGCCCCGTCCGATGACAGGGCTTTTTTCCTTCAGATTATGAAACCAAAAATCTAAACAAGTACAGGCTTGCGGGCCTGCACGTCTTTTAAACTTATTCCGTAGACTGGTCCGTAGTAGTTCTCTTGGTAAGCTAGTCCTAGGTTTAGAACATAGAATACGTTGAAGAAACAAACAAAGAACGCATCAGTCATTGTGTATTTTCCAAAAGATTGGGCAATTTCAATGAGAACTTTAAAGCTAAAGTACACATTGTAAATTGGAATTAGGAAGTAAACAAAGTGAGAGTTTGGTCTTCCAACCATTTTGAGAACAACGAACATGTCCCAAATAGGTACGATGGCTGCAATCATCGGTTGATTTGCTTTTCCGAAAAGTTTTGCTTTTCCGATAGCTCCGATTAAGATGATGAATCCAGCTAGCATGATGTAGCCGGGATTATCCTCCATGAGTTTTGTGATTAATTCTTTCATGGTACTAAGTGTTTTGTGGTTATACGATATTCAAAGAGCAGTTACTTCATAGACGGCCAATTTTTATTATGGTTGCCTAATAAATGAGTAAATTTTAGCTCACCATTAAATTACACCCACGTACCTCTGCGTGATCATATCGGCCTAGAACCTCGAATTTCCCGCCTGAATGCAGTTTTCCGAGGTCTTGAGTCGCAATAAATGCACATGAATCAAAATTCGTTAAATCAATAATATTAATCGCACCACCTCCACTATTTGAATTTATTTCAAATGGATCAGTTACTTCTCTTCTGAGTACTTTCATCCACGGTGGACAAACAAATAATCCATCTCCATCTGAGTAAGCCTGACTCAATAATTCAGTCATACCGTACTCGCTGTGTATTTTTTCAACTCCCAAATGATCTCCTAAAAACTGATGCACTTGCGCACGAACCCATTCTTCTCTGCGACCCTTCATTCCACCTGTTTCCATCACTATAAGGTCAGGAAACGACTCTTTAATACTCTCAGCAAAGTCAAGCAGACCGAAGGTTACACCTATTAATAAGGTCTTGCGCTTTTCAGCTTTGCACTTTTGAAGGACGCTCAATAATTGACTATGCTCATTGAGGTAAAAGCCGCTTAAAGGATTGGCTCCCGACTTAATTAAGCTTTCACACATATATATAAGTGAAGAGCCTGTTCTTTCTAAATAGGAGGGAAGCAGGGCCAAAATCACCAAGTCTTTCTCATTTCCATAAAAAAGATGAAATGCTTTGGTGAATGACTGCTCATACAAAGCTAGGTCTTTCACATGATGTTTGGAGACCGTTTGACCAGTGGTGCCGCTGCTTGTAAAGACCGTCTCAGAGCTGAATTCGCCAGTTTTCACTTCATGTGATTTGAAAAATTCAATCGGTAGAAATGGAATTTTTTCAATACTGTTGACCGATTCGGGTGCAATCTTTAATAATTGTATATAGTCCTTATATATAGAACACTCTTTCGCTTGATATCTGAATAGCTCCAGCGCGAGGTTGGAGAATTCTTCAGAATTACGAATAGAGAAAATACGTTCTATATAATTTTGGCGTTGCATCAGACTGCAAAGAAATTCGATAGATTTGAACAAATGAAAAAGATTCTGCTTTTCGCCCTAGTATTTTCAACAATTATCCTTGGATGTCTCAAGGATAATGAGATTCCTCCTGTTCCGGCGATATCTTTCAATAGCATCGAAAACTTCGGTGATTCTATAAATGTAATTGTCAATTTTACGGATGGTGACGGTAATTTCGGTCTAGAACAAGCTGATACTACTGGTGTTTTCGATGATTGTCTGCGTTATTACAATTTCTATTGCACCTATCAAGAAAAGCAAAATGGCGTTTGGGTAGACAATGGAGATGCCCCTCCAGGACAACTTGATCCTTGCATTAATGAAGAGGCTGCACCTTTCTATTATCGAGTGCCATGGGCGAAGCCTACAGGGCAAGATCAAAGTCAAAGCGGAACGATTAAGCTGAAAATGACTACATATTATCTTCCTTCTGCTTTTGATACATGTCGTTTTAAGATAAAAATGGTAGACAGGGATATCCAGGAGAGCAATGAAATCGTGACTTCAGAATTCTTGAAGCCATAAAGGAGAAAAGCCCCGAAGAGTAGTACTCTCGGGGCTTATATTTTCTATCGGTAATTTAGTCTATCAAACACAAGTGCAATCGCACCTAAAAATCCAAAACAAACATTACGAAAGTAAACGTTGTCTTAGGATGAACTCAAACTGTTGGTTTTGACGCGTCAATTGTTGGATCGTGCGTTCCTTTTCGAACATATCCTTGCACTGAGCCCAAGCCTCACTTACCATTTTAGAGATTTCACTCATGTTAAATGGCTTGGTCATAATGCGGAATACCTTTCCTTTATTAACAGCCTCAACAACCGGAATAAGGTCGGTGAAACCAGTCAGCAAAATGCGTTGTACGTATGGATAGTCTCTTGAAATGCTTTCAAGGAATTCTACCCCACTCATACTTGGCATGTTGTGGTCGGTGATCACAATTTGAATTCCCTCACTTTCTATAAGATTATAAGCCTCTACAGGAGTAGTGGCAGTGAAAATTTCAAATTCGTTTCTGAAGTTCGCGCGGAAAGAATCAAGATTGCCTTGATCGTCGTCCAAATAAAGAACGCGAGGGGTCTCAGAAATTTCTGCTCCGGAATTATTGGGTGAATAATGGAGTGTCATGTATGGTCGGATTTGTTAGTAATACTCGGTTAATACGCCAGGGTTTCAGTTAGGTTGCGAATTTTGCCCTTTTTTTTCAACTATTTGTCGGTTGTTCTTAAGTTGTTGAATTCTTCATTGACGGGGCTCATGCTTGCCATCTCGCGATACGCTACTTCCGAACCTGATTTTCTCTCAATGAAAGTGAAGAGTTTGTCGATAATGCGCTCTGTCTTAGATTGATGGTCTATCAAGTTTCTCAACAACTCGCCATTGTTATCGATCAATCGATCTACAATGTCGCGTGGTATTGCATCACTACGCTTGAATGGCCTTGTGATACTAGATGCTACTTCAACGGCAAGTTCTGACTGCATCAGTTGATCGATACGTATGCCATAGAGCTGAGCCAATTTCTCCATTTCCTTCGCTCTTGCAGTTCGTGTGCCCGTCTCAAGTCGGCTATACTCCGGCTGACTGATGTCGAGATAGGCGGCTACATATTCTTGTTTGAAGTCTCGCATGATGCGCAAGTTTTTGATCTGTGGGTAAGTCATTTTTTAATTTGGTTAGGTGGTTTTTCAATAAGTGGTACAAAGATGTGGTCCGCTCATCACACAGAAGGGGCGATTTCGAATTTTTCGAATTCGGAAAAATCGAAATCGAATAATTCGAAAAAATCGAGAACAACAAAAGGGCCGCCCGTTGGCAGCCCTATGTCACTAAACCTTTAACCAAAACCGTTCTCGAGATGAACTCTCTGAGTTCGGTATAATACCACTATGAAAACCTTTAAAAACCCGTTAGGTTCAAAAGACAGTACAAAAATGCAATGCATGCAGAGGAAAAACTCTTAAAGGACTGTTAATCGTGTGCTAACGATTGTTAAAGACTCACCCGTTCATCACTTTTTGTCACCCAATTGTCATGAACCGGAGATACTTTTGGCCCCAGATCAAACCTCTATGAAATCAGTACTCTTTTTATTCGCCTCAATTCTGTCATTTTCTATGAATGCTCAGATTTCAGGAACCGTTTCGGATGAAACAGGAAAACCATTGGAATTTGTAAATGTCATTCTTCAAAATGCCACCGATTCTGTAATGGTGAAAGCTACCGCAACGGATGCTGCAGGACTTTTTCAAATTGAAGATATCCCAACCGGAAATTACTTTTTACAATATAGATTAACCAGCTATGCTCCGTTTTTTTCGGCACCCTTTGAATACACCGCTGGGACAGTTTTCACCACGGAGTCTATCAAGATGCTTCCAGCTTCTGCAGAAATGCAAGCCCTTGAAGTGGTGTATGTAAAACCATTGGTAGAAATTAAAGCGGATAAAACCATCTTCAATGTGGAAGGAACAACAAATGCTGTTGGTCTAAACGCACTAGAACTTCTGCGCAAAGCTCCAGGAGTGATGGTGGACAATAATGAGAATATAATGGTGAAAGGCAAGGGAGGAATCGTTGTTTATATCGACGGTAAGCTTACTCCGCTTGATGGAGATGCGCT
>JBJOKO010000194.1:0-5586 GCA_046046035.1 Bacteroidota bacterium
TAAAATCATATTCCATTGTACCAGTAAATTCTGAAGCGCGAAGATAGACGCGATTTCGCCCTATTTTTAGCCTCGAATACACGAAATGGATCGAATTTGCGTTCCGCGTGTCCCAATTAAGCTTTTAATGCCTCTCATGAAAGGACTCTTAACCCTGATTTGCCTTGTATTTTCAATACATACAGCGTTTTCGCAAAATGTCTATAGTACTGGTACTTGGCGCGATCACCTTCCGTACGGAAAAACCATCGACGTCTGCGAAGCCGAAGAAGGCCTAATCTATTGTGCCACCCCATACGGACTATTTTCCTACGATCAATTTGATGGTGATATTACTCGTATCTCCAAAATCAACTACCTATCCGATGTAGGACTTTCTGCTTTGGAATATGATGAAACAAACAAGATTCTTATTGTCGGTTACGAAAACGGAAACCTCGATTTAATTTTTCCAGAGAATAAAAAAATCAATCTAAACGACATCAAAATCAGTTCGATTATTGGTGACAAAAAAATCTACAGCATCTTACCTGCCAACGGATACATCTATCTAGCAACTGGTATCGGTGTTGTTGTGGTAGATCCAATTCGCCTTGAAGTAAAAGAAACTTATTTTCTGGGAGAAGGCGGTTCTCAAACAAAAATCAACGACATCGCATTTTCGAATGATACCCTATACGCTGCAATTTCAACAGGCATCCTAAAGGCAAGTTCCAACGAGCCATTTCTAGCCAACTATGCTAATTGGGAATTTGAAGCAAATATTCCTGCTGCGCCACTTGGCGTTCTCGATATTGAGTTTTTCATTGGTAATATGTTTATCAATGTAACTGGTGAAAACACCGATGTTATTTGGCGCAGACAGCCAAACAGCAGCGTTTGGGAAGTTTTCGCAGAATACGAAAACATGAAATACAACGAAGTTTGGTCTAATGAGGAATGGATTTGTCTCGCTGGCAGCGGCGCCTATCAGGTGTATCACTTTGAGTTAAATCAAAACCTAAATGGTGTAGGCCACGCTGGTATTGGAGTAAACGCCAATGCCGTAATCATGGACAATTATGGTGGTTGTTGGACAGCAGATAACAATGATGGACTGCTTTGGAGAAATTATACAGGTGCTGAAGCGATCATCAAACCTCAAGGACCTGAATATGCGGAAGCTCGCAAAATCACGGCATACAACGACAATATTTGGATTGCCCACGGTGGTATCACTCCGTATTGGGGGAATCAGTGGAACGATAGATCTATCTCAAGTTTTGTAAATGAATATTGGACCAATATCCCTAATGTCGAAGGACTAAATTCTATTAGTCGTGTACGCGATTACATGGAGGTAGCAATTGATCCGATTGATAATACGCACGTCTATCTCGGATCATGGGAGGAAGGATTGGTGGAAATACAGAACAATGAAGTCGTTGGTATTTTCAACAATACCAATAGTTCCTTGGAACTAGCCGGATTTGAATGGTCACCGACATGGGTAGGTGTTGCTGGAGTTAACTTCGATGCGGAAGGTGTGCTTTGGTATTCAAATAGCCACACTGATAAAGCTATTCAAGCACGTGATCGCAATGGCGTATTTCATGCATTTGACTTCTCTCCTACAATTACTTCTAATGATAAAATTGGAGAAATTCTTCCTTCACAAGCGGGCTACATCTGGGCAATTGTTGAAGGTCGTGGACTATTGGCTTTCAATCCTAACGCAACGCTTGACATCACATCGGATGATAATTTCAAATTATTGACAGATGCCGAAGGCAATGGAAAGCTACCGAATAAAGACGTCTATTGCATCAAAGAAGATCTTGATGGAGAAATCTGGGTGGGCACACTTCAAGGGCTTTCTATTTTTTACAATCAAGAAGCTGTCTTTAGCGAAGACCAATTCGATTCTGAACCCATACTAATTGAACAAGACGGAAACGTACAGGAATTGCTAGGTACAGAAGCTATTACAGCCATTGAAATTGATGGCGGAAATAGAAAATGGATAGGGACGCAGAACAGCGGAGTATTCCTTTTCAGTGATGATGGACTTCAACAAATCTATCATTTCACTGAAGAAAATAGTCCGCTCCTTGCCAACAACATCATTGACATTGCCATCAATCAGAGAAACGGTGAAGTCTTTATTATTACAGAAAGAGGAATTGTTTCTTTCTTCTCAACTGCAACAAATTTCGAAGAAGAAATAAGTTCGGTTCGTGCTTTCCCTAACCCGGTTCGCGAAGACTACACCGGAAATATAACTGTGGATGGTCTTGCTTATGATACTGTTGTAAAAATCACAGATATTCAAGGCAATGTGGTTTTCGAAACCACCAGTGAAGGTGGTCGTGCAGTGTGGGATGGCAAAACACTTTCAGGAGAACGTCCAGCGACAGGCATCTATCTTATATATGTTTCGACACCGCTCGGAGAAACCGATAATGTTGGGAAGATTGCATTCATCAAATAAGTAACTTCGCTCCGTTATGACCTACGGAGAAATTTTAGAATACCTATACGCTCAATTACCAATGTTTCACCGCATTGGCCCAGCAGCTTACAAACCTGATTTATCCAATACAATTGCACTCTGCAATTTGATTGGTAATCCTCAGCAAAAATTGAAATGCGTGCACATTGCCGGCACTAATGGCAAAGGGTCTACCTCCCATCTCGTTGCCTCTGCATTGCAAGAAGCTGGCTATAAAACAGGACTCTGTACTTCTCCTCATTTGAAAGATTTCCGTGAAAGAATTCGTGTCAATGGAGCGATGATACCTGAAGCGGATGTAGTCGACTTTGTAAAGCAATACAAAGACCAATGGGAGTCAATTCAACCGTCATTTTTCGAGATGACAATAGCGCTTTCTTTTTGGTTTTTTGAAAAAGAAAAAGTAGATATCGCAGTCATAGAAACCGGACTAGGCGGGCGTTTGGACTCAACCAATATTATTCAGCCCGAAGTCAGTGTAATCACCAATATTGGTTTCGATCACATGAATTTACTTGGCGATACAATTGAAAAAATCGCTGCAGAAAAAGCGGGAATCATAAAAGAAAACACCCCTGTTGTTCTAGGCGAAATGAAACCGAACGCTCGTTCGGTTATGGAGAAATTTGCTTCTGAAAAAAATGCAAAAATCACAGACGCATCGTTAAATTCTGGCGATGCACCTGAGACTTCGTTAAAAGGATATTATCAAGAAGAAAATAGAAGAACAGCCTTTCAAACTTTGAAGGTTCTTCAAGATTTAGATTGGAAAATTTCGAATGAAAATATAGCCGATGGCTTCATGCACGTCTCTGAAAACACCGGACTCATGGGACGTTGGCAAGTATTATCTGAATCTCCACTCACTGTTGCCGATGTTGCACACAACGAAGATGGAGTGCGAGTGCTAATGAATCAAGTGTCAGATTGCAAATACAAGCAACTACATTTTGTAATAGGAATGGTAGCTGATAAAGATGTCACCAAAGTGCTTTCAATGCTGCCAAAAGACGCGCATTATTATTTCTGTAAAGCAAATATTCCCAGAGGACTAGACGCTAAAGAACTAGCAGCTTTTGGTCATGAAATGGGGCTAAAAGGAAACACCTATAGTTCAGTCGCACATGCCTTTCTAGCCGCAAAAAACACCGCAGATAAAGAGGATATGATCCTAATCGGCGGAAGCGTCTTTACCGTGGCGGAAGCTATCTAAGCCGTAGGCTTTAAGCCCTAGGCTGTAGGCCTTAAGCTTTAAGCTATAAGCTATTTCAAAATGCTTAAAGCTTAAAACCTATAGCTTACGGCTTATAGCTTACAGCCTACTTCAGTTTGAAATTAATCGTGATTTTACCGGACTTGTTTCCGCCTCCGTTTGGATCTGCGGCAAACTTTGCTGACTTCGCAGCTTTGATAGCAAGTCGATTTAACTCGGCCTTGCTGGAACCGCCGCTGTATTTTGAATTCGCTACATCTACCGAAGCGTCTATTACTTTTCCGTTCTTATCGACGATAACATTAACGAGAATACTTCCTTCTACAGTTACAGTTTCATCCAATACAGGCTTTGCCTTCATTTCACGAAAGAAAGAATACTCATAGCCACTTCCGCCGCTTCCTGCGCCGCCGTTTCCGCCTGCTCCACCAAGAACACCCTTTCCAGTAATCAATCCATTAGGATTTCCCGGAGTCTTTGTGGGATCATCACCAGGACCTTTTGGAGGATTGTTATTCTCGTTGAGTTTATCAAATAAAGGATTGGGCTTGGTATTGTTGTTATTCTGATTTTGACTGTTGTTCTGATTCGGGTTAGGATTCGGATTTGGCTTAACAGTCGAATTCGGATTTGACTTTGGAGTAGAAACCGCGGATTCAGTTTGTGTTTCTACTTGTTGATCTTCTGTTGGAGAAGAAGAATTGGGTGCGGCTTGTGTTGCTGCCTGATCTGATTCTCCACCGCCTGCTTCATAATCACCGAGAGAGGCGATTTCTAAGCCCATATATTGAGTGCCATCGCCCTCACCACCGCCACTGCAGTCGCGCATCATAAAAATAAGAATCAGCGCAAAAAGACCATGAAATACTATTGTACCTATGGCCGAAACATTTCTTTGTGTAGCGGTCGTATTTTCCATTATTCCTCTTTTTTAGTTCTGGTTGCAATCACCGGATTACAGTTCAGTACCTTCAAGGTTGAAAAAAGTTCAATGGTTTCTCCAGTTGGAACATCCCTGTCCACATTTAGGATAACCGTTCTCTTATCATCAGGCTTACCAGCCATTAGGGCCGTAAGCTTGTCTTTGATTTCCTCTTTAGCAACAACCTCGCTATTTACGCTAAAAACTAAATCTTTCGTAATGGTAACAGAAGCTGCACCCGCGATTGATTCGCCCGTTGTTGTCTTTGGCAGATTCACCATTTCTCCATTCACAGCCATAGTAGACATGACGATGAAGAATATTAGAAGCAAGAACACCAAGTCGGAAATCGACGACATGTTCGCTTCAGCGGAAACTTTATTTCTTCTTCCAAAATCCATGGTATACCTCCTTAGTTAGTGGGTTGCTCAAGGATGTCGATGAATTCAACGGCACGAGCTTCCATTTTGTGAATCACTTTACCGATGCGACCTACAAGTGTATTGTAGGATACGAAAGCGATGATACCTACGATCAACCCTACAACCGTCGTAATCATTGCAAGCATCATATCACCACCCATCGCACCCAAGTCTGGACCGTTTACTTTGATTGAGTTAAACACCCCAACCATACCGATTACTGTTCCCAAGAAACCAAGCATCGGTGCAGCACCTGCACTCGTTGCAAGGAAAGAAACGTTGCGCTCCAAGTTGTAAATTTCAAGTTTACCGACGTTCTCAATGGCCGCTTTAATGTCGCTCATGTCTTTTCCAATACGCATAATGCCTTTTTCAATCATACGCGCAACAGGTGTGTGGGTAGTAGCACAAAGATTTCGCGCGCTATCCAATTTACCTTGATTGATGTATTCTTTGATTTTCTCCATGAAGTTACCTTCTTCTTTCATGGCTTTATTAATGGCCATTGTGCGTTCGAAGAAAATATAGACAGAAATAA
>JBJOKO010000195.1:0-5560 GCA_046046035.1 Bacteroidota bacterium
CATCTTTGAAACCTGAATTTACTCAATCAGCGGAATTGTCGTATCAATTGAAGATAAATCAAAAGAGTACTTTGATTGCTTCCGCTTATTATCGCTACACCTTGAATACAACAGTGAGATATCTTGAAACCCAATACAGCGAAGTCTTGGGAAGAGATGTTGTGTTTAGCACCTATGCAAATGCATCTAATAGCACCGCTACGGGACTTGAGTTGGTTATGCGCAATACTTTCAATAAGTGGTTGGAAATGACTACCAATTTGAATCTATATAATTCGACAATTGATGGAACGAATATTACAGAAGGCTTGACAAATAACCGTTCGAGTTTTTGGTTAAAAAGTAACATCATGTTCCGTTTACCGAAGAATACGACTTTACAAACAACATTCGATTACAGTAGTAAGAAAGCTTTAGATGTGGGCAGCAGTGAGCGCGGAGGAAGCGGCGGCGGCGGCGGCGGTGGATTTGGAGGAGGACCTGGTGGCGGTGGCGGATTTGGTGGTACCTCTAACACTGTTCAAGGCTATGTCGAACCAATTTATGGTCTTGATCTTTCTGTTAAAAAGGACTTTTTGAAGAATAGAAGTTTGTCGGTAACGCTTAGCATGTCCGATGTTTTAAGAACTCGTGTAACAAAAACTCATACGGAATCCGTATATTTTATTCAAGATACATTCAGAAGACGCGACCCTCAAATATGGAGATTGCAGGTTTCATGGAAGTTTGGTAAAGTAGATAGCACTTTATTCAAACGTAAGAATACCAAATCAGGGAATGAGATGATGGAAGGCTAGTTCATTCAATATTAGTTAATACTATCTTTGTGACTGAATCACTCTCAGTTAACGAAATATTATTATTAATCTATGCATGAACCCGTTAAGCTAACGAAGGTTGCCATGTTTATTGATGGCTCCTTTTTTCTCCAAGTCAACACCTATTACAAGTATCACAGCCCTGTCGGAAAGAGCTTTTATTATTCTGGATTTACAAATTATATTCGACATAAAGTTGCACAGCTGGAGCATTCAAGATACAATCTTGTTCAAGTAACAGAAGCGCATTGGTTCCGTGGAAGGTATCCCACTTCTTCATTAGAGACACGATATCCAGATCCGCAAAGAAGGTTAGAAATCCTCACGAATGAGCGTAAAATGGAAGATACTTTGATTTATCAAGGTATTGTTTCTCACTACTACCCTCTTCAGATAGATCAAGAAACTGGCGAGGCCGAAAACAAATCAGCCAACTTACAATTCGCACTTGAAGCACTTGATTTAGCTATTACTAAAAAGTTTGATGTACTCGTGCTAATCGGTGGCGATGGCGATTATCAGCATCTTGTTTCCAAGCTAAATGCTCATGGAATTAGAGTAATGGTTTTAGGTTGGAATATCCAATATGAAACAGAAACACCTGCTGGATTTAAAAAGAGATTTATTAAAACATCACAAGCGCTGATGGACGAGGCAAGTTACCCTGTTTGGTTAGATAAAATTATTGACCAAGGAATGGAGACAAGCGATCGTCTAGTGCAGAATATGTTCAACTATTAATTAGTTGTAAGACTTCAGGCAAAGGGTTGGTAGAAATATCGACCCTTTGCCATTTTATAGACTCATCTTTATTCCACCATGTAATTTGTCGTTTCGCGTAATTTCTAGTGTGCTGTTTGATAAGATTCACGGCCTCCTCTAAATTGCTTTTTCCTTCGAAATAATCAAACAATTCTTTATAGCCGACAGTGTTTAAGGCATTGAGATGTTTCAATTCTGACAAGCCTCTCACCTCTTCCAATAATCCCTCATTCATCATTATATCAACGCGTCTGTTGATTCTATCATAGAGCCATTGTCGATCTGAGCTTAAACCTATTTTAATGACTTCAAAGTCTTTTTGCTTTTGAGCTCCTGATCTTAATTCTGAAAATTTTCGACCAGTTATGGTGCATACTTCTACCGCTCTAATGACGCGTTGTCTATTTGATTTATCGATAATTTGATAATGCTCTGGGTCAAGCACTTTCAGTTTTTCACAAATGGACTCTAATCCCTTTTCTGTAGCCTCTTGATTGAGTTGATTTCGGATTTCAATATCAGAGGGCATATCATCAAAGCCATTTAATAAGGCATCGAGATATAGTCCACTTCCTCCCGTGCAGACTACAAAATCATTTTTAAGAAATAGGTGTTGTAATAAAGAAAGTGCGTCTTTTTCAAAGGCTCCCGCAGAATATAAATTCTGAATCGATTGATGGGCTATAAAATGATGAGGAACTGCATTGAGTTCCTCATCATTTGGTCTTGCGACACCGATATTAAGTTCTTTGAAAAATTGTCTAGAGTCGCACGAAATAATCTCTGTTTGCAGAGACTTGGCGAGCTCTATTGAAAAAGCCGTTTTGCCTATCGCGGTTGGACCGAGTACGACAACAAGCTTTTTCATTCAATTATTCTTCAATAAGTCCTCTACCAATTTTCTTGATTTTCCCTTCGTGTTGAAGTTTCGGAATCAAGGTATCAAGAACTCCATTAATGAACGTTGCGCTCTTAGGAGTACTGTAGTATTTAGAAACTTCGATATACTCGTTCATGGTTACTTTAAGCGGAATGGTTTCGAAAACCATTGCTTCAGTAAATGCCATTTTAAGAATAATCATATCCATCATAGCGATACGATCAGCTTCCCAGTTTGGTGTGTTATCAGAAACCAGCTGCTGAGTTTCTGCGCCCATAGAAAGAGTTTTTCTGAAAAGCTTAATGCAATAGTCTTTCTCATCTTCAGGGTCTTTCCAAAGAGGAAGGAATTCGATATCGTCGTCAGATTCTTTTACTTGTTTTAAAGTACGAAGAACCATGCTAGCACACAAATCCAAATCATCATTCCAATAGATGCCTTGATCTTCTAGATAGTCATGCATCAATTCGAAGTTTACAAGATGTCTTCTGAAGAAACGAAGTAAGAATTCTCTATCGTGTTCGAATCCTCTTTCTTTAGAACTCATGTATTCTTTGTAATCCTCAGTCTCACAAAGCATCTTGAACATTTGCTTAAGAAGGTCTCTATTGTCAGCCCATCTCAAGTGAATTTCTTTGGAAGCTTTGTCGAGTTTCTTGCTATTCGCAATAATGCGAAGCAAAGAATTCGTTACAAATTTGGTATTAGGATGTAGATCTTCGTGTGAGGGTAATTTCTTATTCATACCTGCTTCGATCTTCTCGATAGCAAGTCCCTGCATTTCTCCCAGAAGAAGGATAAATGACACATACAATTCACGGAAGCGTTCTATGCTATCTGTCAATTGTTTTTCGTACACCACAACATCAGGTTTTTCATCGCTGTAGTAAGCGAATAAAATCTGAAGGATTTTAATCCTGATGTGTCTTCTGTTTAACATAATTACGAGAGCTTTTCTAAATTAAAACGACATTTTGATTCTTCCAATAGCAGCAATTCTAGCTTCCGCAATATGATTGGCAGCCAAATAAGATGGAATGTTTTCAGCTTTAGATTTCTTGTAGATTTCCAAAGTTGTATTGTAAATATTTTCGGCTTGAGAAAGAGCAGCTTCGCGATTGTAACCGATAATTTCCCAATAGCAATTGATAATACCACCAGCGTTTACAAGGTAGTCTGGAGCATAAAGAATTCCTCTTTTTTGCACTTCAACACCGTGAACTAGCTCATTACCCAATTGATTATTTGCAGCACCACAAATGATTGAGCATTTCAATTGAGAAAGAGTTTCATCATTAACTGTAGCACCTAATGCGCAAGGGCTGTAGATATCCATTGGCGTTGAATAAACATCTTTGGTATCAATAGCCTTCACGCCATATTTAGCGACAACTGCTTTCACGCGGTCTTCGTAAATATCGGCAATCATCACTTCAGCATTTTCTTTTACCAAGTGAGAAACAAGGTATTCACCTACGTGACCAACGCCTTGTACCACGATTTTCTTGCCAGCAAGACTATCGTTTCCCCAATATTCTTTTGCACTTGCTTTCATTCCCATATAAACACCATAGGCAGTTACTGGGCTTGGATCTCCTCCACCGTTCATAAATTCAGGAAGACCAACAACGTTGTCAGTTTCCATTTTTACAAACTCCATATCTTTCGTATTGATTCCAACGTCTTCGGCAGTGATATACTTTCCGCCTAGACTATCTACGAATTTACCAAAGCGACGAAGCAATGGTTCGTTTTTATCTTTTCTAGCATCGCCGATTATCACCGCTTTACCTCCACCGATATTCAAACCGGCAAGAGCGTTTTTGTATGTCATACCGCGTGATAAACGAAGAACGTCGGTTATAGCATCTGTTTCTGACGCATAAGCCCACATTCTAGTTCCGCCCACGGCTGGACCAAGTACAGTGTTATGAATTGCAATGATGGCTTTTAAACCGGTCGACTTGTCTTGACAAAAGACCACTTGTTCGTGATCGAAAGTCGACATCTTTTCTGTGAGGGAGGTCGCGTTGACCTTTTCCGTAATTTCAGTCATGTTGTTGCAGGTTGACTTTGTCTATTTTACTTTGAAATAGACGGCGCAAATGTACGCTAATGAATCTATACTCTATTCAACTTTTTGAAAGAGTATATCAAGAATGAATACTTAATAACCTATTGTAATATTTCATCGATGGCTAAAGCCAGCTTTCTGTCCTTGTCCGTAATCACGTCACCAGCTTCATGCGTACTCAATTCTATCTTGACATAATTGAATACATTAAACCAAGCTGGATGGTGGTTTAGACGTTCAGCAATGAATGATACACGAGTCATAAATGTAAATGCCTCTTGAAAATCCTTGAAACGGAATTCTCTTACTAGCTTGTTGTCAATTTCGCGCCACATAGTTTGGAATGATTGATACGGCTCAAATGTATGAATTATCTTATCATAATTACGTGTCCGTAATAGAGTCTATCTTCTTCAGAACCTTTTAGCTGAACAATAACTTGCCAGTTGTAAGCTTCATCTTTAGAATAATACTCACCTTCACGGGTGTCACCTAACCATGGTTCCTCAGGATCAGTTGTTTCGAAAATCACTGTACCCCAACGATCTATGACTTGGAAAAGGTATTTTTCGATGAATGCCTTACCACTCATTTGAGGCAAGAAATACTCATTTATACCATCGTCATCTGGAGTGAATGTATTAGGAACATAAATATTGAAAATATCTTCTACCGTCACAACATCTGCCCTACTATCGGTGCATCCGTGCTCATTCCAAACGGATAAGGTAACAGGGAAAGTGCCACCCTCTTCATAAGTATGAGCTATATAAGGTTCGCCTGAAGTGTAGCCATCACCAAAATACCATGACCAAGCAATGGCGTCATAACTAGTGTCATAAAACACAATAGTCGGGTTGTAGATTGTAGTCTCGTGTGGATTAACTATAAAGCTTGCAATTGGGAGGTTATACACTTCTACATAGTCTTCCATAAGTAAGGTTTCAGAGCAACCTTGATCAGTTATAGCAGTTAAAGACACATCATATACACCAGGAGTTGTATAGGTGTGTGAAGGACCATATT
>JBJOKO010000196.1:0-5556 GCA_046046035.1 Bacteroidota bacterium
CCTTGATAATTGGCGGTTTCGAGGTGCTGTCACAGTTTAATCCGGATGGTACATCGATGGCTATTATAGGTGTTCCGAATGAATTTATTTTATCAATAGCTTCTGCAAAAATTCCTTCAATCGGTTTGTTGATACCTGTTCCAAAAATAGCGTCTATTATTACCGAATGTTCGTTCGGTTTTACTATTTCTTCGATATTTTCTACAAGATGAATTCTGTTGCCAGGCACATCACTAAATCGATGAAAGTTTGTGGTGTAGTCTGGACTTTGTTTTTCTGTTTTAAAACAGAATACATCCACCTGATAGTTAGAATTGACGAGCATTCTAGCGATGGCTAATCCATCACCACCATTGTTACCCGGTCCGCAGTAGATGTAGAAGTTGGTAGTTAGTGTATAATGTTCATCTATGAAATTGAAGCATGCTTCCGCAGCTCGTTCCATGAGGTCTATCGACGCAATGGGTTCGTTTTGGATAGTGTAACTATCGGCACGTTTGATTTGTTGAGCTGTGAATATTTTCATTTTGAATTAATCTGAACAAAGTCGTCCCATGAATGCAGCATCTCCGTCTTCACACTTTTCGCGCGGGGTGAATCGGAGGTATTCTGAATATATTTTTCTGGCCTCTCCGCATCTTTTGTTTTCTGCGAGTGCCATCATAAGAGGCCGCAAAACATCTCCGTTTTTGCTATTGTGGTAGTAGGATTTGTAATAATAGAAAATGGCCTGCTGACGAAGATCGAAGGATCTTCTTTGATCGTTCAATGAGAAATATGTACCGGCCATGTATTGATAATAGGTCGCTAAGTTTTGTGTGACAACAGTAGTGTCTATTGCCAAGAGTACTTCTCTTGTTTTAAGAATGCCAATGGTATCATGCTGTATGGCGTAAATGCTATCAATAGAGGCTTTGTAATAAAGAAAATCGTTTGGCAAATAAGTAATAGTATCGGCCAGAGAGGGGTTTACCACTTGCTTCTTATCGATTATTTCAATTGTCACTTTTGTCAGTCCTTTTTGTACGAAGTTGAGTTGCTTCGCAGCGGCCATAGAAAGGTCGATGGAGCGCTTAGAACTTTGTGGAAGGCGGTCATTCACTTTCACGATTACAACGCTGTCGTTGCTCAGATTTGTCACTTTCACATACGTGCCGAATGGAATATTTTTATGCGCAGCGGTGAGACTATCTTGTCTAAATATTTCACCAGAACTTGTCTTACGTCCATTGAATTTATTCGCATAAAAACTAGCCGTACCCGAAGTTACTTTCTCCTGAGAATACCCCAACAAAGAAGCGCACAGCGCAATAAAGATGAGAAATGGTTTCATAATCGAAAGATAACCAAAATCTGGTGACTAGTGACTGGTTACTGGTTACTGGTTACTGGTTACTAATTACCTACTACCTACTACCTACTACCTATTACTTACTACCTGCCACCTTCCACCACGAAAAAGCCCCGAAAACATCGTTTTCGGGGCTTTGTATTTAATTCGTCCTTCGGACATCAAACTTCAAACTTCAAACTTCACACCTCAATAACGGTATGCGTCGTTTTTGAATGGTCCTTCTACTGGAACACCGATGTATGAAGCTTGTTCTTCTGTTAGAATTTCAAGTTCAACACCAATTTTCGCAAGGTGAAGGTGAGCTACTTTTTCATCCAATTTCTTTGGAAGAACGTAAACTTTATTCTCGTAAGCACCGTGGTTAGTCCACAATTCTAATTGAGCAAGAGTTTGATTGGTGAATGAGTTACTCATCACGAATGATGGGTGACCTGTAGCGCAACCAAGGTTAACTAGACGACCTTCAGCAAGAACGATGATGTCTTTACCGTCGATAGTGTACTTGTCAACTTGTGGTTTAATGGTGTCTTTAGACGCGCCATAGTTTTCATTCAACCAAGCCATATCAATTTCGTTGTCGAAGTGACCGATGTTGCAAACAACAGCGTTGTGCTTCATTGCTTTGAAGTGACGACCAACGATGATTTGGTGGTTACCTGTAGCAGTTACAACGATATCAGCTTCAAGGATTGCAGTATCCATTTTCTTTACTTCGTAACCTTCCATTGCAGCTTGTAGCGCGCAGATTGGATCGATTTCGGTAACGATAACGCGAACACCAGCATTACGAAGAGAATCAGCTGAGCCTTTTCCTACGTCGCCGTATCCAGCAACAACAGCAATTTTACCAGCCATCATAAGGTCAGTAGCACGACGGATCGCATCTACCAATGACTCACGGCAGCCATATTTGTTGTCGAATTTGCTTTTTGTAACGCTATCGTTGATGTTGATTGCTGGAAGAAGCAAAGTGCCATTCTTCTCGCGCTCATATAGACGAAGAACACCTGTAGTAGTTTCTTCAGAAATTCCTTTGATACCAGCAGCAAGTTCAGGGAACTTGTCGAATACCATATTAGTAAGGTCACCACCGTCGTCGAGGATCATGTTCAATGGTTCGCCACCTGGGAAAGCATGAAGTGTTTGTTCGATACACCAGTCAAATTCTTCAGCGTTCATTCCTTTCCAAGCGAAGACTGGAATGCCGGCAGCAGCGATAGCCGCAGCAGCGTGATCTTGAGTTGAGAAAATGTTGCATGAGCTCCAAGAAACTTGTGCGCCCAATTCAACAAGAGTTTCAATCAATACAGCAGTTTGGATGGTCATGTGAAGGCATCCAGCGATGCGCGCACCAGCAAGAGGTTTGCTTGGTCCGAACTCCGTACGAAGAGACATAAGGCCTGGCATTTCTGCTTCAGCAAGTTTGATCTCTTTGCGGCCCCATTCTGCGAGGGACATGTCTTTTACTTTGTAATTCATCACTTTTTCAGTGGTTGCAGTACTCATTCTTATTGTTTTATGTAATAATCGTTTGAAAACGAGGGGCAAAGGTACAAAAAATACTTATTTGTTCGTTTGTCTCTTTCATCATACACTTGTGTGCGCATAATTGTTCTCATGCCCCTCATAATTTATCAAAGTAATTTCAATGATACAGGTCGACTTTTGATCTGGAAAGCCACGGAAACACTGGAGGAATTAGAGTCGCGCTTTGTTTTTTCTGAGAATCAAAGGAAAGAATATGATTCTATTTCTTTAGAAAAGAGGAAGCAGGAGTGGTTGCTTGCTCGCATTCTTCTCCAAATTGCCTTGGAAGGAGCGGAGCTGAAGTTCGCTGAGAATGGAAAACCACTGTTAACCGAAACTCATCACATTAGTATTTCGCATTCAGGGGAATTGGCGGGAATACTAATCGCCGACCATAATGTGGGGATCGATATTCAAGGCATTGATGAGAAAATTGAAAAGATTGCCTCGAAATTTTGCAATTCGGATGAGTTGGCTCGCGCTCGATGGGAGCATAATTCTCTCGAATATTTGACTATAATTTGGAGCGCGAAGGAAGCGGTGTTTAAATTTTTTGGAGAGGAAGTACACTTCGCTAAGGATATGGCAACTCGTCCTTTTAATACAAATCAAGAGGTATTGGAATTGGATTACACGGGGAAGCATGGTTCCCGTACATTTCAATTACAACATCTTTATATCACCGGCTATCACGTGGTGCTCACGATATAATTACAATTCAAATAATTTATTTCTAATTGCGAATATCACAAGTCCAACGCGGCTTTTGACATCAAGCTTAAGGAAAAGTGATTCGCGGTAACCATCAACAGTGCGAGGGCTAACCTGCATTTTCTCTGCAATTTCTTTGTAGCTATAATCAGAACAACTAAGATGTAAAAAGTCCATTTCGCGTTCTGTTACGCTATCGAGTAATGAAATGGCCTTTTCAGGAGTGTGATTTAGGATGTCTTTCATTTTTCCGGCAATCATTTCTGAATAATAGAATCCAGATTCTGCGACAGCTCGGATAGCATTTTGAAGTTCGTTGGGATGAGCATCCTTGAGTACATATCCTTTGGCACCAGCTCTAATCATACTTATAATAGCAAGGTCATCGCTATTCATACTTAAAGCAAGTGTTTGGATATCAGGACGATTTTCAGTAAGCCATTGAGTGGAGGCAACTCCATTCATTATAGGCATTGAATAATCCATCAAAACAACCTGAGGAGAGAGGTCTTTTAGTTTGGCAATCATGTCTTCACCATTCTCTGCATTTCCTAAAACATGGAATCCCATTGATTCTAGAAGGTTGCTGAGACTCATACGGATGAGATTATGATCGTCAACTATAAAAAGTTTTATCATATTTTTTACTTCGTAAGTATCAAAACTAAATGCGTCCCTTGATTGGCAGCGCTTTGGATGATGAATTTGCCATGGATAAGCGCTAAGCGCTGTTTCATATTGGTAATTCCCATGCCGAATTTAGTGGTATTCAAATCCATCCCCACCCCATCATCGGAAATTAATATTTTATATTCTTTTTCATCCTCTATAATTTCCACATTGATTTCCGTGGCTTGTGAAAATTTGAGAGCATTTGACAAGGCTTCTTGAACGCAACGGAATAGGATTATTTCTTGTTCCGTTGAATATTCCCATGGACTTGCATTATTTAGAATGTGAAATGAGCATTTGATATCTCCCGCTGTTTCAATTATTGCCAGCTCGCGACGGATAGCCTCGTATAAGCCGAGTTCGAGATAATATTCGGAATTGAGAGAACGGGATAGATCTCTAAGGTCATGAATCGCTTCTGAGATTAATGCGTCTGTGCTGAGAGGTGATGAACTGGGTTCAGTTTGTTGTGATCTTATCTGCATAGAGGCAAGAGCGAGATTCTGCCCCACTTTATTGTGGATCTGCTGAACAGTTCTTCGCATGGTTAGCTCACCAATTTCTAATTGAGCTTGTGCAATTTCATTTTTGAATTGGAATTGAATCAATTCATTTTGAGCAAAAAATGTCATCTGTTTTTTGCGGTACTGAAAGACGAGGAACAAAATAAATGAACTGAGAAAAAGCATCGACATGAAGCTTATTCCGATCAAAAGTATTTGAGGTTGTACCATTGTTGTTCTGTGACTGGTTAAAGAAATTGCAGTTTTAAAAACTGAAATGGGATTGTCGAATGTTTCCATTCAGCAATCCCAGTTTAAATCTCAGTAAGTTGTGTTATAAATAAACGATAGTAAGCTTGTTGACGGGGTATATATTTTAATTAATTCCGTGTGTTTCTTTGTCTGAGGCAAATGTCAGTTCGTTTTTCTGACTTTTTTACGGGGAAAACACCCTTTTTTAGGGGGGTGTTTTTACCCCCCCCCCTGGGAGGAATAAGGAATCTTACATTCATTCTCATTCTCATTGTGTTTCTCATTCTTGGGGGGGCTTGGAGTTAAACCAAATGAAATCAAATGCACCCAAGTGGACCCAAATGAAAAATGAACAATAAAAAATAAGAAAAAAATCAAAAATAAATCCCCGGCGGGAATGGTATCTTGCGGGAAAATTCTTTTTTAGTGGATAGTCGAGCGGTGCGTGTGAAATATATTGTTGTGGGGATGCTGGTGGGGGCCCTTAGTGGACTGCTGTCTGCTCTTTTCTTGTGGTCTTTGGATTTTGTGACTCTT
>JBJOKO010000197.1:0-5538 GCA_046046035.1 Bacteroidota bacterium
TTCTTCCAAAAATTCTGGTTGGGCGCTGGTTACCGTACTGGTGATGCAGTGATATTTATGGCAGAATGGAATATCACTGATCAATTGAGATTAGGATATGCCTACGACTGGACCACAACAGCAATCGGTGATTACAGCAATGGATCACACGAGGTGATGCTTGGACTTGATTTCGGAAGAGATGTAAAAATCAAAGTTCGTTCACCACGTTATTTCTAACCATCCCACAACCATTAAGACATTCTATTATGAATATATTTAAAACCTCTATAATCACTGTGTCTGCATCACTGCTTTTGAGCAGCTGTGCCACTTTGTATATCAATAGTGGTAAGAAGGCATACGAGGATCTCAATTATTCAGAAGCGATTACCCTTTTAGAAAAAGGACTTTCGAAAAAAGATAATGAAGAGGCTCGCAAAATGCTTGCTGAAAGCTATATGATGGTGAACGATTTCGAAAATGCGAATAAGCAATTCGAAACAATTTCACTTTACACAAGCAATACAGACCAAGAGAGAATTCTTCAAGGTCAAGCGGCAATGGCAACCGGTAACTATGACCAAGCGAAAACTATTTTCGAAGGTATCATCAGCCGTGACCCAGCAAATGAAGTAGCGAAATCACTTCTTACTAGCTGTAAAAAGCTAAATGAAATGAAGTCTGATTCCATGCTTTATGTGGTGAACTTGGTGAATATCCCTGGTGATCATCCTGTTTACTCTGGTGTGCCATACAACGGTGGTTTAATCATCTCATCTACAAAAGATGACGGCGAACACGACCCATACACGAAGAGTTCATTTACGGACCTCTATTTCACCAAAAACGATGGCAATGGATGGTCAACACCTGAAGCTATTGAAGGATTAAATAGTAAATACCACGATGCTGTCGCTGCTATTTCTCCAAATGGAAATACGGCAATTTTCACTCGTTCATTCCAATTCAATAACAAATTGACTGGAAATGACAATAACGTAAGCAGCAACCAACTTTACCTTTCAAAGAAAACTTCAGAAGGCAAATGGGAACCTGCACAAGTAATTCCTTTCTGTGATCCGAAGTATCAATACATGCATCCTTCATATTCTCCAGATGGAACGACACTATACTTCACCAGCGACATGCCTGGTTCTGTAGGTGGTACTGATATCTGGATGTCTAAATTGAGTGAAGGCAATTGGAGCGTTCCAACCAATCTTGGATCTGAAATCAATACTAAAGGTGATGAAGCCTTCCCTACTGTAAAAGATGAAAACACATTGTTCTTCTCAAGTGATTCACACAACACTTTAGGAGGACTTGACATCCTTTCATCTTCAAAGAAAAACGGTGTTTGGGAAACTCCAAAACACTTGTCTTATCCTATCAATTCTAATCGTGATGATTTCTCCGCTTTCTTTAATGCTGATGGAAACACAGGATACTTCACTAGCGAAAGAACAGGATCTGATAAAATCTACTCTTTTGAAATTGTAGACCCAACTATCACTGTTGATCAATTGATCACTGGTAAAGACAGCATGCTTCCTTTGGGAGGTGCTAAGGTTACTGTAAAGAACTTGACAACAGGTGAAGAGAAAGTATATTTCACTGATGGAAATGGTAAAGTAAACTACGAACTTGAGCCAAACAATGATTACAGAATTACAACTGAATTGGATGGTTATTTCGCAAGTTCTGAAGACATTTCTACTAAAGGAATCACTACTGACAAGAACTTCAAAAAGGTAGTTGAAATGCCTGAGGTTTATGTTAAACCTGACGTTGTTGTAAACCCTGAAAAAGGAAGCGATAAAGAGCCTAAAGGTGGAAACAAGAATACCAAAGGTGTCTATCCAGTGCATGATATCCATTGGGATTATAACACATGGGATATTCGTCCAGACGCTGTTCCATACCTAGAGGATTTGGTTAAACTTTTCCGTGAAAACCAAAACTTGAAATTCGAAATCGCTAGTCACTGTGACTCTCGTGGTAGCTTTGAATACAATGATGATCTTTCATCAAAGCGTGCTAAAGCTGTTGTGGACTACCTAGTTTCTAAAGGTGTTCCAAGAGCAAATATGGTAAGCAAAGGATATGGTGAAAGGGAGTTGCTCAACGAATGTAGCGATGGTGTTCAATGCACCGAAGCGCAGCATCAAGAGAACAGAAGAACAGAGTTCACTGTTACTGACAAGAAGAAATAATCCAGAATATCTAAAAAATAAAAAGCCCCCCAAGTTTCACTTGGGGGGCTTTCTTTTTTTGTCTTATTAATATCTTATTCCCACTGATACAATTCCAAAAATTGAAGTGTTGGAGATTTGAGTTTCATCTACCAAAGCTGGATCATACAACCAATAAGACTCCTGATCCTTTCTATACATTCCAGCCAAATCAATAAAGAATTTATCCTTTCTGTATCCTAGACCTCCTGTATATGTAATAATTGATGTATTCGCAGAAGAACCATTTACAAATGGACTTTGCTGATATATGGTTCCACCGCGCACTCTCCAATTATCAGCCAAACGATATTCCATTCCAATTTTAACTTTATGAGTCAACTCATAATTGTCACGTATCGCTTCATTCTCCGCTGCATAATTGTAATCATTGCTCAATCCAGTTCCATTCATTCTAATGCGACTGTAATTCATGAACTCATAGTCTGCACTTACCACGCCCACTTTGCCCATCACGAATGCAGCATTGGCCATAAACTTCGAGGGTGTGCCAACAATATAATTGCTTACTAACGAAGGCGATGTTTCATTGTACGAATCACCATCTCTGAATTTAGAGTAAATATTCGTGCTATACGACTCGCTCATCACCATTTTGGAAGGGCTTTGCCATGCGGCACCTACTCTTAGCCATTCTGAGGCTTTGTAAATAAAACCAAGCTTTGCGTTAATACTGTTTCCACGAGCCTCTAAATCTTCAGAGAAGGTGTAGTAATCTAAAACAGTTGAACTGCCGAACGATTCAGTGTACCTTGATTTCTCAAAGAAATTAACTACCTGAAAACCTAATGTCAACCCCATGTATAATTTTTCATCAACAGAGACTCCCAATGCAAAAGATGTTTCTGATTGTCTTCCTGATCGATTGATGGTTTTAGACTGGGTAATATCGCTGCCGTAGGCAACAGGCACGTATGTGTTTTGCAAAGTATCCAATGGATCAATAAGATACGTTTCCCAAGCCAAACCTGCTCCAAATGGAAACTCATCTGTTATTTCGTCATAAGGAATTCCATTTGCTTGTCTCGAAAATACATCTAGAAGGGTAGTACCATCAACCTTTCCATTGATGGAAATATTCTGATTAAAATTTCGAATCGTACCGACGCCTATTCCTATAACTGTGCGTATTCTATCGTCTTGTTGTTTAGCAACAACATAGCCGAAGCTAGGAACATTCAATTTATTCTTCTCTGCATTCTCTGTATTTCCCATGTAACTAGCATCTGTATTTCGAGAATGCAATCCAAGAGAAAATTCAAAAGTGCTACGCTTGTAAAGTGCCAAGCCTGCTGGATTATTCCAAAATGATGAATTGTCCGCACCAAGGGCGCCAAACGCACCACCCATTCCTAAAGAACGAGCTGTGCCCGGAGTATCATTAAAGGAATATCGCAATGCGTCTACTTCATTTTGAGCTTTCGCTTGCATACCTATCATCAACCCACTCAATGAGAGTGCACTGATTATGATTACATTTTTTGCTTTCATAGTACTAGGTAGTTAGTGTTATTTACGACGTCCGCTTCCGCCTGAACTACCACCTGAGCTACCTCCAGAACTTCCAGAACCGCCTGAGCGTCCACTAGAACCTGAACGTCCGCCGCTAGAGCTACCGCCGGTACTTGAACCACCAGAGCGTCCACCAGAACCTCTATCTATCGAAGGAGTGCTACTGCCGCTATTTCTGCTACCTCTGCTATTTCCGTCGTCGTTATAAACAGGTTTTGACTCCTTTGCTCCATTATTTGAATTAGAGTTTCCAGGATTTCTTCCAACATTACCCTTACTACCAGAATTGTTTGCATCACCTCTTGGTCTTTGCATTTCAGTTTCCACTGAATTACCGCCAACTCTGCCACCGGCATTGGTTACTGCAGGTTTTGGATCTTTTGCATTTGTAACGATTTCCCCTCTTGGATTTGAATCTTTAGCTTCTACTCCATTCAAAGAGCTTTGAACTGGACGATAAGGCTTGCGCATCATTCTACCCGAGTTAATCGCTCCATTATCATAAACGCTATTATTCGTATTTGAAACAGACAAAGAAGGTCTGTGTCCATGAATCACATTTCCACCACCATCGGCATAACCGCCGCCATTCCAACCACCATTGTTCCATCCATTATTCCATCCGTTTCCATATCCATAACCGTATCCATAGCCATAATTGTAACCATAGTAAGGATTGTAATATGGTGAGTAATAATTGTTCCAACCCCAGTTAGAATAGTATCCTCCCCAACCGTAATAACTGTTCCAACCCCAACCTGAAGAATAGCCCCATGGACTGAATCCCCAACCGCAATTGTAATAAGGAGTGTAGTAAAATCTCCATCCAAATACCGGATCCCAGAAAAGACGAGACCCTGAATTCCAACTAAAATCGTCGTATCCAGAATCATAATTATTTACATCACCATAATAGTTATTAGTGACATTTCCATCCGAGTTGGAATCTCCTGAGTAATAGTCATCCTCCTCGACAGTAGTTCTTGACTGATCAGAGTTGGAAGAATTAGTAGAACTTGAACTTGACGAACTCGAAGCATTAGTCGAGTTATTTACGTCTGTAATGAAGGTTTCACCTTTGCGGTAATACACTTCATCATCCTCATATACCGATGAGCTTACACCACGCGAATTATTGCAGGATGTAGTCATTGCAATGAATGCTAGTAATGAACAACAAAGCAGAATTGGTCTCATTGCTAAAAAAATTAAGTGAATATGCAGGAACTTATCAAAAGTACGGAAAAAATTTAACCTACTTTTGACACTTCAAATTACTCAACAATCATACCAATAAGAGATGGCGGAAAAGCTCACATCAAGATCGACTGATTATTCAAAATGGTACAACGAATTGGTCGTAATGGCCGATTTGGCGCAGCACAGCGATGTCAAAGGTTGTATGGTTATTAAACCATATGGCTATGCAATCTGGGAAAAAATGAAAGATGCATTGGACAAAATGTTCAAAGACACTGGTCACCAGAATGCTTATTTCCCGCTATTCATCCCGAAATCTTACTTGAGCAAAGAAGCTGCACACGTTGAAGGCTTTGCCAAAGAATGTGCCGTGGTAACTCACTATAGACTGAAAGTAGAAGACGGTCAAGTAGTAGTTGATCCAGAAGCAAAGCTCGAGGAAGAATTGATTGTACGACCAACTTCTGAAACAATTATTTGGAATACATACCGCGGATGGATTCAAAGCTACCGCGATCTACCTATTCTTATCAATCAATGGGCGAACGTTGTTCGTTGGGAAATGCGCACGCGTCTTTTCCTTAGAACAGCT
>JBJOKO010000198.1:0-5529 GCA_046046035.1 Bacteroidota bacterium
GCCAAGACCTTACCTATTGCGAAACTTCTGGAACTTCTACGTTGGAATGGATCGCTGGAGTGTCATTAAATACGCTCAACAATGTAACCGGTGATGATGATGGATATGCTGATTACACTTCTTTGGGAACAACGCTTCAACCGGGTGGTAGCTATGAAATAACACTTACACCTGGCTTCTCAGGCTCTTCATTTTCTGAATACTTCAAAGCGTGGATAGATTACAACGCCAATGGTGTTTTCGATACTAACGAATTAGCTTTTGATTCAAATTCTGGTTCTAATGCTGCTGTTACTGGCACAGTGACTGTTCCGCTTGATGCAACAGTTGGTGCAGTTAGAATGCGTGTTTCAATGGCCTATGTAGGAATGTTCGGCGGTGGAAATCCTCCAACAGCATGTGGCGCAATCAGCGATGGTGAGGCAGAGGACTACTGTATTACTATTGATTCTAACGTTGATGTTGTAGAAAAAGAAAATGCTTCTGCAACATTCTTCATTTTCCCAAACCCTGCAACCGACTTGATTTCTTGGACTACTGATAAACCAATTACCTCAGTCGAAGTCTACTCTTCTACGGGGGCGCTTGTTTTGAAAGAAAGTGTTTACGGAAAAAATCAAATCAACATCTCCAACTTCGCTACAGGAATTTACACCCTGCGAGCAACAAATAGCCTTGGAGAAGTGTTTATTAAACAAGTTTCTGTAACCGGAAAATAGACTTGTCCTTTAGTTTAGGTATATTTGAAAGGAGGCTAGTCCTCTGATGTTAAATGCTGATGAATAAATTTCTTGCGATAATAGTGTGTGCCCTCGGGCTCCTTGGTTCTGCCCTTACGGCATCAGCCACACACAATCGCGCAGGAGAAATTCAATATCGTCACGTCAGCGGCTATACCTACGAAGTCACTATCATCACTTTCACTAAAGAAAGTGCTCTTGCTGATAGACCTTGGCTAAAAATCAAATGGGGCGACGAACCATCAAACGTTTCCGATAACGAACTTGATAGTCTTGAAAGAAGCTACCTCGATCCAGATGCGGGCATTGATATTCAAGAAAACAGATATGTTGGAACGCACAACTACGGCGGCCCCGGCACCTTTACCATTGTGGTAGAAGACCCTAACAGAAATGGAGGCGTGCTTAATATCCTTGGATCTGTCTCTCAAATTTTCTGCATAAGCTCTACGATAATTATAAGTCCTCTCACAGGTCAAAATAATAGCGTTAGACTGCTCAATCTGCCTGTGCAAGATGCATGTCTTTATACCAAATGGGAACACAATCCTGCGGCATTTGATCCCGATGGCGACTTACTCGTCTACAGCCTTGTGCCTTGTATGGGCGACAACTGTATCCCCCTTCTCGGTTGGGATATCCCGAGCGATTGGACAAGTGATCCCACAGATTCATTTACCATTGATTCACAAACAGGCGATATCACTTGGGATGCTCCCTTGTTCGCCGGTGAATACAATATCGCTATCATGATTCAAGAATTCCGAAATGGAATTCTCGTCGGCAACGTCATCCGCGATATGCAAATCACCGTGGTGACTTGCAATAATCAACCACCTCAAATTGCTCCTGAACCCGACTACTGCATTGAAGCCGGCGAATTCTTGCAATTCAATATTTCAGCAACAGACCCAGATGGTGATGATGTTGATCTTCAAGCCTATGGTGGTCCAATGTCTGGTGTGCTGCACCCTGCGTCGTTCCAACCTAACACTGGTTCATTCACTTGGAATCCACAATGCGAAGAGGTACGTAATGAACCTTATTCTGTCGTATTCCAAGCAGTGGATGATGGTTACATTCCTCTTGCAGATGTCGAAACTGTAAACATTAAAGTGGTCGCTCCTCGTGTTGAAAATCCAACAGCTTTAGCAACAGGAAATTCAATCGAACTCAATTGGGATATTCACGAATGCGAAGACATATTTGATGACTTTGCTGCAAGCCAAGTGAAGTACGCGATCTACAGAAGAGCAGATGAATACGGATTCGAACCAACAGAATGTGAATTAGGCGTGCCTTCATATACGGGCTACCAATACATCGGACAATCTGAAGGAGTGGATAACACTACCTATGTTGACGACAATGTTCTCTATGGCGGAATCTATTGCTACATGGTAGTTACCATCTGGCCCGACGGTGCGGAAAGCTACGCCAGCGAAGAATTCTGCGATACCATTAAAAAAGATATACCTGTTATTACCAAAGTGAGCGTCGACTTTACTGACTTAACCGTTGGTCAAAACACTATTTGTTGGTCGCCTCCTACTGAGATTGATACTCTTGTTTTTCCAGGTCCATACCAATACAAACTTTATCACAATACTGCATTTGATCAGCCTGAAACGTTGATTTACTCGAGTTCAATTTCTCCATACCTCGTTTGGGGCGATACATGCTTTATTCATGAGAATATCAATACGCAGCTTGATACAAACAACTATCACGTCAAGCTCTTTGCGAATGGTAATGATGTGGCTACTTCTAGCGCAGCATCCAGTATTTACTTGCGCGCAGCACCGGGCGATAACCGCGTTACCCTTACAATGACCTATGATGACCCATGGACCAATATCGATTATGAAATCTACCGCAAAGGTCCGGGAGAACCAGATTATACGCTTATTGACATCGCTACCGAAGATGTGTACGTTGATGATAGTTTGCTGAATAATCAAGTTTACTGTTATAAAGCTTTGGCTAGAGGCTCGTATTTCGCGTCATTGGTGCCCGATCCTCTTTGGAACTGGACGCAGGAAACCTGCGCCACACCTTACGATCAAACTCCCCCATGTCCACCAACTTTGGTGATGAACACCGATTGTCCCGAAATCGAGAATGAATTGGTATGGACAAATCCGAATAATTCATGCACAGATGATGTAACAGCTTACAACATCTACTATGCGCCAATTGAAGGACAAGAATTGCAGCTCATTGCTACAATCAACGTTCTTGAAGACACTACATACTTGTTCCCTGCAGAAGAGTTTAACTTTAGCATTGCAGGTTGTTATGCCGTTACAGCGCTCGACTCTTTGAACCTATGGCCAGATGGTGAGCTTCATCAAAATGAAAGTGCATTCTCGGAAATAATTTGCATTGACAATTGTCCACTTTATTTCCTTCCGAATATTTTCACACCTAATGGAGATGGACAAAACGATTTATTCGTTCCATTCCCTTATCGTTACATCGACAATATCGATTTGAAAGTTTTCAATCGCTACGGCACCATTGTATTCGAATCAAAAGACCCTGCTGTTCTATGGGATGGCACAGATTATAAGTCAAAAGAAATTGCCTCAGACGGAGCTTATTACTACGTTATCACGGTAAACACCATTCGTCTTTCAGGTATTGTAGAAGAAAAATTCTCGGGCACCATCCAAATTCAAGATGGCAAACAACCCGACTCTAATCAGTAATTATGTTCTCTGGAATTATCGAGGCTCAAGGAGTCGTAGAAGAAATAGTACACGAAGCCGACAACGTGCATTTCACCATCTCGGGGCCCTTCACACACGAACTTAAAATCGATCAAAGCGTAGCCCATAATGGAGCTTGTTTGACAGTTGTAAAAATTGACGGGAATAAATACACCGTCACTGCCATCGCTGAAACTTTGAAGAAGACCAATCTCGGTGATTGGAAAGTGGGTGCAATTGTCAATCTCGAAAGATGTATTCAGCTTGGAGATCGCATCGATGGACATATGGTACAGGGGCATGTTGACACTACTGCTGTTTGTACCTCCAAAACCGACGAAAACGGAAGCTGGGCGTTTGCATTCGAATATGCAGCAAACCCAGAACACGTTACTGTAAAAAAAGGCAGCATTACCATTAACGGTGTGAGCCTCACTGTTGTAGACTCAAAAGACAACGGATTCAGCGTTGCCATCATTCCTTATACCTACGAACACACCAACTTTAATCAAATCAATCCTGGAGACCGCGTCAACATTGAATTTGATATAATTGGAAAATATGTGGCTAGATACCTAACTTCGCATTCTAATATCAATACATGATTCTTGCACTTCAACTCTTATTGAGTCTTTCAATATTGATTGTCCTACACGAAGCAGGACACTTCATTCCCGCGAAACTTTTCAAAACGCGTGTAGAGAAATTCTACTTGTTTTTCGACCCATATTTTTCTTTAGTAAAAAAGAAAATCGGCGACACCGAATACGGTATCGGTTGGCTTCCCCTTGGTGGCTACGTGAAAATCTCAGGAATGGTAGATGAGAGCATGGACAAAGAGCAAATGGCTCTTCCGCCTCAACCATATGAATTCAGAAGCAAACCAGCTTGGCAACGTCTGATCATCATGGTAGGTGGTGTAACTGTAAACGTCCTGCTCGGAATCTTCATTTATGCAATGGTCCTATTCGTTTGGGGACGCCAAGTACTTCCTTCTGAAAATCTAACCTACGGTGTGCATTGCGATAGTTTGATGTACAACTTCGGATTCAGAGATGGAGACAAAATTTTATTACTCAATGGTCAAAAACCAGAGAGCTTTAATGACATCAACAAAGACCTTCTACTTGAAGAAGTAAATACAGTAACAGTAGAACGTTATGGTTATCCACTAGATCTGTATCTACCAGCTGATTTCGGTCAAATGCTTGTGGATAGCGGCGTTCGTGCAGCATTCTCTGAACGTATACCATGCGTAGTAGATAGTTTGCTTGTTGGAAGCAATGCAGAAGCTGCTGGATTATTAGTAGGCGATTCTTTGGTGGGAGTAAATAATTTTTACTCTCCATATTTTCAAGATATTCAAAGAAAAATCGCAACCAATCCTGGTCGCTCAATTGCTCTGCACGTTATACGTGATGGTAAAAACATCAACTTACCTGTAGCTGTTTCAAACAAAGGAAGCATCGGGTTTTATCCTTCAAGTGTTTCTAATTTCCTTGATGTAGATACTTTGCATTTTTCGCTTGGACAAGCTATTCCTGGTGGTTTCAGACTTGCTTGGGGTACCATCACAGACTACAGCAGTCAGATGAAATTCTTGTTCTCGAAATCTGGTGCCACTCAAATCGGTGGATTCGCAACGTTTGCAAAACTTTTCCCTGACAAGTGGGATTGGTGGGCTTTCTGGTCGCGTACTGCTCTCATTTCGCTCATTCTTGCCTTCATGAATATTCTGCCTATTCCTGCCCTCGACGGTGGACACGTGATGTTCCTTCTTTGGGAAATGGTGACGGGAAGAACACCGAACCAAAAGGTGATGGAATATTCTCAAATGGTCGGAATGATTCTCTTGTTAGGATTGATGCTGTACGGGAATGGCATGGATATTTTCCGCGCCATCATGGGAAAATAAACTTTTCTATTTATGCGAAAACAACTGTTGTTTATAGTTGTGCTCTTGTGTTGTGCGATGAATTCCTTTGCGCAAGACAGCATTTACTTTTCTGAACAGTTCAAGTTTTCGCGCAACACCATTAGCTATACGGCAATACCTGCGAATGACTCAAAAAGTTATT
>JBJOKO010000199.1:0-5519 GCA_046046035.1 Bacteroidota bacterium
AAGTTTCTTGAACGGATGGAAGATATACTTGATAAGAAAAAACTTATCTCTGGAGAATTGCTTGAACTGAATGATGGAAGAATAATGGAGCGTGATTATGTTCCTCTCTTCCTAGACGGTAAGTATAGCGGTCATCTATGGCATTATACAGACGTTACGGAAAGAAAGCGTGCTGAACAAGCATTGATTTTCCGAGAAGAAAAATACCGAAGCATTATTGCGAACATGAATTTGGGAATGATCGAAGTGGATCTTTCAGAAAAAATTCTTTTTGCGAATAATAGTTTCTGCGAAATGAGTGGCTTCTCATTAAATGAGTTGCTCTACAAGCGCCCTACGGATATGTTCTTGATGGGACAAAACGCGGAAGTACTTCAACAAAAAAATGAACTTCGAAGACAGGGCGCATCCGACGCCTACGAGGTAGTGGTAAGAAACAAACGCGGTGAAGCGAGATGGTGGCTTGTGAGCGGTGCGCCTTTGTATAATGATATTGGAACCCTCATTGGTAGTATTGGAATTCACTTAGATATTACACCTCAAAAGGAGCTTGAACTTAGCCTCGAAAAGGCTCGAAAAGAAGCTCTCTATTCTGCTGAAGCTAAAGAAACTTTCTTGGCAAACATGAGCCATGAATTGAGAACTCCTCTCAATGGTATTATGGGTATGGTGCGCGAGTTGATGAGAAAATCAATCAATGAAACAGAATCTAAACAATTGGAAAGCGTATTCTTTGCAGCAGACCACTTGTTGAATATTCTAAATGATATTCTCGATCTTTCACGCATCGATGCAGGCAAACTGCAAATAGAAAAAATTGGATTTAAGTTTAATGAAACTATTCTTCGTGCTGTTGATGTTATCAATTCGAAAGCAGAAGAAAAAGGTATAAAAATTATTCAAGAATTACCTGAAGAAGCTAGTGAAATTCTTCTCGGAGACCCTCACCGAATCAAGCAAATTTTGATCAATATTATCGGTAATTCTATCAAGTTTACTGAAACAGGATATATCAAAATTCAAATGAGCGTGGAGAAATTCACGGGCGATCAGCGTTGGGTGAGAATTCGAATTAAGGATACAGGAATTGGAATGGATCCTGGTTTCATGAAGAATCTCTTCAAGAAATTTGTTCAAGAAGATTCTTCTATTGTGCGAAAGTTTGGTGGAACTGGTCTAGGTCTGAGTATCACGAAAGAGCTAATCGAACTCATGGGCGGTGCAATTGCTGTTCAGAGTGAGAAAGGTGTTGGTACAGAAATGACATTGACATTCCCATTCAAAACGGGCACGGAAGCGGACCTTCCAGAGACAATTGATCACTCTGTTTTACCAAGTGGAGTTATCGAAGGATATAAAGTTCTTCTTGTAGAAGACAATGAATTGAATCAACAAGTAGCGTCCATGACATTGAGTCATTTTGGACTTCAAGTTGAATTAGCAAATAATGGAAAAGAAGCTGTAGATATACTATCCACCAAAACTTTTGACATTGTCTTAATGGACGTTCAAATGCCTATTATGGATGGTTATGAAGCGGCACGCATGATTCGCAATGAGCTGCAATTGGAAGTTCCAATTATTGCACTTACTGCGAACGCGTTGAAAGGCGAAAGCGATAAATGCTTAAGCGCCGGAATGAACGACTTCATCACCAAACCTTTTGATGAAGGCACGATGCTAAAGACAATGGCAAAGTGGCTAAAATCAAAAACGTTGGAAAAGGCTATTGAAGAAGTGGTAGCTAAGAAAACAGAAGAGATTACAACCCCTCTATATGACCTTGGAAAATTGGAAAGTATTAGTCGTGGCGATTATACTTTCATCAAGAAAGTGCTCGGAATCTTTGTTGATCAAACGCCTGGTGCCATCCAAGAAATCAAGTTGACTGGTTCTACTGGTGATTATGAAACGATGGGTAAAATTGCACACCGCATAAAACCTTCTTTGGATAATCTTGGAATTAAAACCATGTTTCAAGTGATTCGTGATATAGAGAAATATGAAGAAACAGGTGGAGAGAAAACAGAGTTGAGAGATAAGATACTCGCGCTTGAAGAAACGGTGATGAAAGTTATCGAGGAATTAAAAGCGAATGTATTGAACGATTAAAAAAAGTATTTATAAAAAGAAAGCCCCGCACTTTGAAGTAGCGGGGCTTTTCTTTGCTTAGTGAACAACTAACTAACTAAAACAACTTAACTTAATCTATCTTAACTAACCTTCCAGAGGTTTTCACCCCAAATTCATTTGTAAGAACAACTACATAAACACCAGCTCGAAGAGAAGTTACATCTAACTGCATTTCGATGATATTCATATTAGTTTGAGTCATCACTTCATTGCCAAGTTGATCGACAATTTTGTAAGAAACTATTTTCTCTTTTTTGGAATATTGTGGTAGGTTATTCGTCAATGAAATTGAAACACGCTCTGTTGCTGGGTTTGGATAGCACACAACGTATCTCGCTTGTTTCGCAGAATTCTGAACTGTATTTACCACTTGGTTCGTGCGGATAGCATCTTCATAGTCGAAGATGATATCAGAGCTCAAGGCAATTTTGTCTCCAAAGCCAACGAAAGCTTGTGGTTTTCCTTTGAAAGTGATGTAGCCATGACTTCCTACTTCGTCGATTGCTGATGGAGGGAGAGAGATATTGTTGAACACCCATGTCAACGTTTTTCCATCAACTATCATTTGTCCGTTGTGACTCATTGAAACTGTATTGATATCAGAAAGCTCAAGATTATCAGGAATCACACAAGATACCTTCACCGTAGTGGCTTCATAGTTACCAATATTTTGGAATCGAATTTTATATGTCAATTCCTGTTCATTAGAAACATATCCTTCTGTTCCTTCTCCTTTTGGAGAAACAAGCATATCGTTCGGGTCAATCGCACCTACAATTTCTTGAACTATCAATGCATCGTTGTTTGATAAATCCAAGTCGTTTTCATCAAGGAATACAGTCATAGATAATTCTAATTCATCGCCAATTATATTTTCAAGGCCAACTGAATCTGTAAGATGAATTGTGTATGACGCACCTGGTTCAAGTGTACCCACATTGAATATTAATGCTCCACTTGGACTTGTTGTGTAATCCGCATTTGCATTGACAACATACATTCCAGTTGGATATACAATTTTAACCGCTACATTGGTTGCAGTACCTGCCGCAATGTTAGTTACATCAACAGTTGTAGAATTTGCAAAACCTCTTCTCCAAGCTGTGCTTCCGCCTGTGATTGCAAGGTCAGGATTTCCGCTTGATGCAGACATTGGTACGTTCAAAGTGATTTCTGCATTTGAAGAATTTGCAGTAATGCTTTGATTCGCACATGGCGTTGACCAAACACCATTATCAATTGCATTGATCTGGTAATTGCCATAATTCAACCATAGTGAATACGCGCCATTTGCATCAACGGTAGTTTGAATATTACCTGGTGTTACAACTACGCGTTGACCAGAAATAGCATTTTCGTTATTGTCTTTTGAACAGTTATTGTTTTGATCAAAGTATATAATACCTGAAACATGTGTCTTAGTTTCTTCAGTGATTGTAATGTTTACGTTCGGATTTTGATTCACCAAAGTTTGAATGTATCCACTTGGCCATTTAACCAAAATACTATCAACCATTGAAGCATTTGCAAGACCGAAGTGTTGACGTAAACTGTTTTGACCACCAATACCGTTTTGAGCATTTACAGTCATTTTTTGCCATTCACCATTTGCCTTAACAGAAAGCTCAGCACCAATTGCACTTGCATTGCTGTTAGTGCCCTTCAGAGTGATGTTGATCCATTTGTTTGCATTTCCATTATTAGTGAAATAGTAATTTGATTGATTGGTGTGTGTTACGGCAAATACATCCATATCACCGTCTTTGTCAAGGTCAGTCCATGAATGACCAAACGTTTTACCAAAGTTCGCAGTTATTACTTCTGTGGTATTCAAAGTGAAAGTTCCATTGGAATTGAAGTATAGGAATTTTGTTCCGTTATCGTTTGAAACGTACAAATCAAGATCTGCATCGTTATCAACGTCAACCCAAGAGCATCCGTGCGAGTGACCGCCGTTCGAAACAACTGGAGAATTGGCAATTCGTGAGAATGTGCCGTTTCCACTATTGTTGTAAAGGAAGTTATTTTCACCACTTGCATTTGCAACGAATAGGTCCATGTCGCCATCTTTATCGTAGTCACCCCAACAGCTTCCTGTACTATTTCCGCCATCATTCACAATTGATCCAGTTGTTACCAAATCAAATGTTCCATCACCATTGTTGTGTACTAAAGTGTTGTTTTCGTTGTCGCCATTTGGAATGAATACATCCAAGAAGCCATCATTGTCATAGTCTACCCATGTTGGAGTCAATGCCATTGCAGAGATTGTAGAGAATACAGAGTTATCTACTAATTCAAAAGTTCCGTCTCCATTACCATGATACAATTCGTGGAAACGAGTTGGCATATAGTTCGTGAACAAGACATCAATTTTTCCATCTTTATCATAGTCAGCGAATGCTGCACCATGGTAGTAACCTGGTTCTGTTGCAAAGCCAGTATTGGCTGCTTTTGTGAATGTGCCAGTTCCATTATTCAAGAATAATTCACTTGGTTTTTCAGTGTCATTAACAACAAGTACATCAATGTCTCCGTCGTTGTCAACGTCAGCCCAAGTATTACCAACTGTTTTTGCCTTGTAAGATGGAAGGTCGCCTGCAGTGATCAATGTGAATGAAATGCCTCCGTTATTGCGATATAGAAGGTTTGATGCTGTTCCGTTTTTATCAGTAATAAAGAGATCATCATCATTATCACCGTCAATGTCAACCCAACTTGTAGTCCAGCTATTTGTGTTACCAGTTGTAACACCGCTGATTGGTTGAAGATTGAAAATGAAATTGGAAGTATTCGCAGTGTTGTTAGAAATATTTTCTGTTGTAACACTTTGTTGTGTCTCTCCATCAATGGTTCCTGTTACAACTGTCTCAACAGTAACAACAGAATTATTTGGAAGGATTGTACCATTGTTATCAGTCACCTGAAGTTGCACTACAGTTGTCACTTGTAGTTGATCTGTAGGATTGATAGCAGGGATTTCAGGGAAAGTAATCTTAGATTTATTGGTGTTTATTTCAATAACACCGTCAGTGCTTTCGTTTGTATTGGTGTTTGTAATTTCTGATGAAATTGGAATGGCACCACTGTCGATGATTACTTCGACTACCGCATTTTCAATTGGGGAAGTTCCGTCAACTACGATTTCTGAAACAACAGTTACTTGGTCACCAGGTATACCTGTGTTTGCTGAGCTATGTGATTCTTGTGTGAAAGATTGCTCCATCGAACTGCCGAAATACATCATCCAGTTATCGTTGAAGTTGGTATTCATCACTGAGATATTTTTATCTGAAGTGATTGTCACATATGGTCTTTCATTGCCACCTGCAATTGTACCAGTCCCGTTGTATATGTTGCGCCATTCTGTTTATGTCAAATAGCAA
>JBJOKO010000200.1:0-5514 GCA_046046035.1 Bacteroidota bacterium
ATGATGTAGTGCATGCGAATTACTCCTTTTGTGGTTTTACAGCAGCCATGGCGCTATCCTCCCCTTTGGTCGTTTCCCTTATGGGTAGCGACACAAAAACAACGGGACTATTGAAGTTCGCAACCAAAACTTGTATTCGCTTTTTTTGGAAAAAAACCATTGTGAAGTCCAAGTCTATGGCTGATGATTTGAATTCATCAAGGCCAGTCAGCGTTATTCCGAATGGAGTGGACATCGCACTATTCGAAAACACTAATCAATCAGAATCTCGCAAAAAACTAAACTTCGACTCTTCGAAAAAACACATTGTTTTTATTGGAGATCCTTTGCGTTTTTCAAAGAATGGACAACTCGCTAAAAAATGTGTGGATGGACTCAATCGTTCAGACGTTCAGTTCCACATCGTGAATGGACTGCCACATAAAGAAATTATAAGCTATATGCACGCCGCTGATATTGTGTTAATGACTTCACGATATGAAGGGTCACCAAACGTCATTAAAGAGGCCATGGCGTGCAACAAACCAATTGTCTCAACTAATGTTGGAGACGTTGCTTTTCTGCTTGAAGGGGTGGAAGGATGTTATGTTACAGGTCAAACCGAAATAGAAATTACAAAAGCACTAACAACCGCAATTGAGTTTGCTACGACAACAAAAAATACTAAGGGAACAGAGAAACTAATTTATCTAGGCATTGACGCTAAGTCTACAGCAGATAAAATCGTTTCAATTTATGAGCAAGCCGTAAGATGAACAAGCCAAAAGTCATAATTGTTGAAGGCCATGTGCAAGGCTTGTCCAATCTGCGTTCTATCGCAGAACTAGGTGTGACTGCATGGGTTATTGATAAAAAAGAATGCATAGCAGCTTCATCCAAATACTGCAGCAAATTCCTACTTTGCCCAGATTTTATAAGTCCCGATTTTGCTGATTTTCTGATGGATTTGGGCGAGAAATTTCAACTAGAGAATTGCCTACTTATTCCTTCAAATGATCACGCAGTTTATAGCATAGCAAGCAATAAAAACAGACTATCAAAATATTATAAAATATCCGGATTCGATTTAGATGTAATTGACATCATTTACGATAAATCTAAATTACTTCAACTCGCAAACCGCGTTGGCGTGCCGATTCCGGAAACCCAATACTTTACTTCGTCAAGTGAAAAATTATCTTCTAATCTAACATTACCTGTTTTAACAAAAGGAAGAAATGGTCTTACTTTTTATAAAACAATCGGTAAAAAAGCGCTGATCTCAAATTCTGAATCACAGCTAAAACTCGATTTAGAACTTATCAAAACCAAGCTTTCCTTAGAAGAAACGTTCACACAAGAAGTAATTCCCTTTGATGGAAAAAACAAAACCATTTCATTCACGGCCTTTAGTGTCGACGGTGAAATCAAGACGTTCTGGATGGGCGAAAAGCTAAGAGAGCATCCGATACAATTCGGTACTGCTACATTGGCCATTAGTATGAGAAATGAGGAATGTCTTGAGCAATCAAGAATTCTCCTAAAAGAACTGAATTACACCGGAGCATGTGAAATAGAATATCTCATAGATCCGCGCAATAAGAAATATAAACTCATTGAGATTAACCCGCGAACTTGGCTCTGGGTAGGACTTGCAAAGGAATGCGGAATAGATTACGCTAAAATACTTTACAATCACGCTAATAATTTACCCTACGATTTCAAAACCGAATATTCACTCGGTATTATGTGGTACAATCCCATCACCGACTTCGTCTATTCATGTATTGCAATCGTTAAAGGCAAACTGTCGATTGGAACCTATTTCAGAACAATATTTTCTAGAAACAAAGTCAACGCCTTCTTCCAAAAAGGAGATATCAAACCAGGTTTCAAATACCTTGCAAGTCTCTTTAGCTTTGTAAAAAACAGATAAGATATGACCTTGAAAAGAAATAGGATTTGGATTGATATTACAAATACACCTCAAGTGCATTTCCTTCTTGCTATTCAAAGAGGTCTGGATGAGCGTGAAAAACTATCTTATCAAATCACAGCACGAGACTTTTCCGAAACGTTGAAATTGCTTGAAAAGAAAACCGATATTCCTTTCAAGGTAATTGGTGGACACTACGGCAAAAGCATGACGGGCAAGGCTTTCGGGCTTATAAAACGATATTTAAACACTTTCAATGCTGTAGACACTTTTGATTGTTCAATATCTTGTGGAAGCGAAAGTGCGGTTTGGACTTCATTCTTGAAGGGAAAAAAATCAATCGCATTCGGTGATAATGACCTTGCCAAACAATGGACCTACGGACCTTTTGTTAGCAAAGCATTCTTTCCAAGAAGTATTCCCGAATCGGTGCTCACAAAGCAAGGAATTTCGAAGAAAAGACTCTATCAATACGATGGTTTCAAAGAACACATCTACCTCGCTGACTTTGTTCCGGATACAACTTTTCTAGATTCTTTGCCATTCAAGGAATACGTGGTTGTTCGACCTGAGAACATTCAGGCGAATTACGTGCAGAAAGATGCCAATGCTTCTATTACTCCAGCACTATTAGAAATGTTGAGTAAAGGGGGAAGCAATATCCTTTATCTACCACGCTATCAGCATGACAAGGCCTTTGCAGATGGAATAAAAAACGTCTACGTTCCACCAACCGCCATAAACGGGCTTGACGCATGTTACTACTCTCAGGGTGTCTTCACAGGAGCTGGTACATTCGCAAGAGAAGCAGCTTGTCTAGGCGTGCCTTCTTTTTCATTTTTCCTTGGTGAAACATTGCTTGCGGTTGATCGCGATTTGATAAGTCAGAACAAAATGTTTTTCTCACGCGATCCTAGCGATATTTACAAAAAGTTTCTTGCTTCGAATCGTGCAGAAGCCGATTTGAGTAAAGCAAAAAATGTAAAGAAAGAAATCATCGAAAAAGTTTTCGAAATACTTGAATCATGAAGATTGTATCTGTTGTTGGCGCTCGTCCGAATTTCATGAAAATTGCACCTTTCATTCACGAAGTAAATCGTTACAATGAAACAGGAGTCGATAAAATCGAACACATACTCGTGCATACCGGCCAACACTATGATGATAGAATGAGCAAGGTATTTTTCGAATCACTCAACATTCCAGAAGCACATATTAATCTTGGAATCGGCTCTGGAAGCCATGCAGAGCAGGTTGGTCAAACGATGATTGCATTTGAAAAAGTATTGATTGATGAAAAACCAGACTGGGTAATTGTACTCGGAGATGTAAACGCTACACTAGCTTGTTCGGTAACTGCAAAAAAACTAAACATAAAAGTTTGTCATATTGAAGCTGGATTGCGCTCTGGTGATATCACAATGCCAGAAGAAATAAATAGACTTGTAACCGATCGTATTTCCGATCTATTACTCACGCCAGATCGCATGTCTAGTGCGAATCTCAAAAAAGAAGGTGTTGAAGATAGCCGCATAGGTTTCGTAGGAAACATCATGATTGATACCTTAGTTAGCAACAAATCCAAGGCAGAAAAACTGGACGTAAAAGAAATAGTAAAATCAAATCTGATCGAATCAAAAGACGATCTACCTGATTTTTCAAACCAGTTTGCAATGGTCACCTTGCATCGTCCTTCGAATGTAGATCATGAAGAAATTCTTTCAGCTCTTGTCGATTTTTTCATCAACGAAGTGACTCCAGAAATGCCTGTGATATGGTCTATTCATCCGCGTACTCACAAACATCTGATTGCATTCGGACTTTGGGATAAGCTGAGAAACAACGCCAGAATAGTCCTGTTGCACCCTATTGGCTATCATGAAATGCTGAAGATGAATATTGAGGCAAGAGTGATGCTCACAGATAGTGGCGGACTGCAAGAAGAATGCACAGTTATCGGTACCCCTTGTCTCACCATGCGATGGAATACGGAAAGACCGGTCACTTTAACGGAGCATGGTGGAGTAAGTGTCTTGGTGGGAAATAACGTTGATCGAATCAGAACAGAATACTTGAATATTCTGAATAAACCTTCTGTTGCCGTGGAACCAGAACTTTGGGATGGACATACAGCTGAGAGATGCTTAAAAGCTATTCTCTCTTTCAATCGTTAAGATATATACTTTTTAAAAATGTAGTAAAGAGTTAAACCTAAAACGACTCCGACAACATTGGCTAGCATATCAAACAAATTGAAACTTCGATTTGGAATGATGAGATGCAAAAGCTCGAAGCATGCACCGCCCAGAATTGCGAGCCATCCGAACTTCATCATACTTTTTCCTTTCAATCTTGCATAATGCAAGAACATCATTGCGAATGGAATAAAAACCAAGCAATGAAAAAAATAATCTCCTCTAATTTTCAAGTAATAATGGTCATCAAATGATGCCATTTTACCGCCTGGATATAGATAGGCTGATAGAATAATCAAACCATAAATAACAGACGCCACGCGTAATGTGGGAAGACTAACTCTTAACATAAAATATTTGCTTAACCACATTTTTAATATTCTGCATCACCAGTTCCTTTGTCCACATTATCATATCGTCATTCCAACGCTGTGGGTGAAAAGTGAACATAATTTGACTTGGTAATTCATGTTTTGAAAAGGCATCAATCAAATCGGTGGTCGAATGATACGATTTATCCTTCTCCACTCCTACACGATCTCTCACACTTACTTTGTCGCCGTCCCATCTCCTTCCTGTATCCGTCAGATAAAAGACTTTCGAAAAATCCACATCAAAGTATGGTTCGCCGATTATGCCTAAATCTTGATACTTATATTTCTTCCACAAATCCTTAGAATCAAATTTCGACATTGGACTTCCATGCATGCAAATGGTCTTTACTGGAGCGAGTTTCCTTAATGCTTCTAAATTAGTCTTGAAATCTTGAAAGCCGCTATCTACATCTCCTTTACATGTAGTCAGATTCTCATAGTGATAACCAATTTCATGTCCCAATTTGGCAATTTCCAAGATCACTTTTTCATTCCAACTTTCGGGAACCGCACGGAAATAATAAACTCCTTTTACTCCTGCAGCCGACTGAATTCTGGCAAAATGAAGTGAATTATGTGGCAACAAATCAACATCATGACGCAAAATCACCGCACGTGCTTTTGGTGATTCCAAGAACTCTTCAAAAGTCTGGAAGTCATACCCAGCGGCAATTATAGCTCTTAGCAACGACTCGTATTTCTTAACTGTAAAATCCATAATACCCGAATTACTCAAATAAAAAAGGGTGAGACAAATCTCACCCTTTTTTTAGTTATAAGTAATCAAGAACCCTAGTTTTTTACAACACGGGTTGTAAACATCTTGTCGCCTTGCGTGAATCTCATCATATAAACACCCGCTCCGTATGAACCTCCTAGTTGTAGGATGTCATTTGAAGGAGAATTAATTGTGATAACCTCAATAGCTTTTCCAGTGATATCCAACACTTCAAGAAGTACGACACCTTCAGTTACACCTAAAACAGCAACATTGAAGTGACCATTTGTTGGGTTCGGATAAACATCGGCT
>JBJOKO010000201.1:0-5444 GCA_046046035.1 Bacteroidota bacterium
GTGAGCTTAGGATTTTAAAAATACTATTTGTCTTCATCCTCATCATCCATGGAGTCTTTTTCTTTGTCGAGTTCTTTTTCAGGAATGCCATCTGCATATCTTTCGAAATAGGATTCGCCTATTAATTGCATCAATCGTGTGATTGCGGCTTGTCGTTTGAGTAAATATTTTGATGGCTTACCTGGGTTGAATTTCTTAGGATTTGGAAGGCATCCTGCTATAAGAGCAGCTTGCTCTTTGCTAAGTTTAGCAGGAGTTGTATTGAAATAGTCTTTAGCAGCTGCACCTACACCAAATTTGTTCGGGCCCATTTCAATCACGTTGAGATAGACCTCCATGATTCTGTCTTTTGACCAAAATAATTCAATGAGAAAAGTGAAATAGACTTCGAATCCTTTTCTAATCCATGTTCTGCTGGGCCATAGAAAAACATTCTTTGCTACTTGCATTGAAATAGTGCTAGCACCTCTTTGTTTTTTATGGGTGGCGTTGTATTTCTTGGCTTTTTCAATTGCGCCCCAATCAAAGCCATTGTGCTTCATGAAATTGTTGTCTTCGCTTGAAACGACAGCTAATTTCATATTGATGGATATATCTTCTTTATCTACCCAGTCGTATCGGAATGGCGTGTTGTCGTCGGCAGACCAGCGTTCACTGATTTGCAAAAACGTGGTGGGCGGGTCTATCCAACGGTAAAGTATCACCCAAGAAATGGTGATGATGAAGAACCACATCGTAGACTTCCAAATGAAGCGCCAGATGCGACGTCCAATACTTTTTTTGCCCGAAGATTTTGACTCTTTCTTTGAAGCTTCTGCCATACTTATTTAATGCCGAGCTTAGCTTTCAATGCAGCAGGAATAGCATTTTTGTGAACTACAATTCCAACTGTTTTGTAACGCATGTATGAAGAAGAAACATATTGATATCCTTTGTAAGGATTGTTGGCACCCCAAGAGTTTTTGGTAATGTAGTAAACAGTACCATTTTGATCTTTTGCTTTTCCTGTGATGTGCATTAGGTGATCATCTGTGGTTTCGAAAGAATCAAATGCCTGTTGACGATTTTTTTGATCGATTACTTTTTCAGTAATGACCTTCTTGAACATTTCTTCTTTTGTTACCTTCTCATCTGGAACAATTGCCATTCCATTTGTGAATGAGAATCCTTTTTCACTAACGTCGGCATCCCATGCAATGGTGTATTCATTGTCGATTGCATTGTCAACCACTTGTTGCAACTCGTCGATTGGAAGGTTGTAATAGCTGCCTTTCGCCCAGTTGTCTGGAACCTCAAGAACAAATTGAGAATAAAATGGATGATGGCTAAATGAAGTAAGACTGATGTAATCATCAGGATTAATTTTCATAGCATCTCTGAACTGAATTGGAGTATAGGTCTTTCCCTCGTAGTTGAATGTATCAGGAACTTTTCCGAGATATGCATCAAGAATTCCGTTTACTGCGTATGACCAATCAGTGTTATTCTCATTTAGTTTTTTGTCAAGTATTGTTTTAACAGTACCTTCTAGAATTGCATCTAATGTTGAGTGGTCGTGACGTTCTTTATTGTAACCAATACCTACGTATGCGGCTTCAGGCATAAGACCGAAGTTTTTTACAACGCTAATTACGTCATGGCTCAATCCACCTGGACCAAATTGTTGTTTCCCTTGATAACGGAGATAGCTTTCAGCTTTCAATGGATAAGTCATACGCACATTAAACATTTCAGAAAGGTCGACATGCTTGTTTCCATTGCGCATTACTTCAGCTTCGAGGAATGAAATGGTGGCAAAGCTCCAACATGTTCCAGTTGCGCATTGGTCTTCGACTTCCAAGCCATTCATGTTTTTAAGAACAGTGAACGTATAAGGGCTTTGAGCAAAGGTATTTAGGCCTACAAAAAGCGAAAGGATAAGAAGATTGATTTTCATTGTAAAATGGTCAAATTTTGTCTAGAGTGCAATGATAATCAATTTCAGCCGATTGAGTGAACATGGAAGTGTTCAAACTGATACGTAAAAAATGTAAATTTTGCCAAAAGGTTTAGAAATTTGAAGTTCCGATAAATCAAACAATATCTATGAAAAAAGTAGCAGTGATTTGTGGCGGATACAGCGGTGAGGCTGCAGTATCCATGAAAAGTGCCCAAATGGTAATGAACAATATTGATCGCGAAAAATATTCGCCAACCAAGATTGTAATTACCCGCGATCGCTGGTTTGCCGATATTGATGGACAAGAAATTGACGTTGATAAAAATGATTTTTCGGTCCCAAGTGCAAGCGGAAAGCTCACTTTCGATGGTGCCTTTATTATAGTGCACGGTACACCAGGAGAGGACGGTCTTTTACAAGGATACCTTGCGATGCTTGGGATTCCACATACTACCGGAGATGTTCATACGATGTCTTTGACATTTAATAAAAAATCTACGACGCGCACACTAGGGCAAATGGGCTATACCGTGGCGAAATCTATGGTATTGAAAAAGCATGAGCCTTATAGTGTTTCGTTTGTTATAAAGAATCTAGGGCTACCTTGTTTTGTAAAGCCCAACTGCGGTGGAAGTAGTATTGGAACTTCTCGAGTAAATCAAGCGGAAGAATTACACCTTGCGTTGGATAAGGCTTTCAGAGAAGATGAGGCTGTTATTATCGAAGAATTTATCGCGGGTACTGAAGTGACTTGCGGAGTCATCAAATATAAAGGGGACGTCATTGCTCTGCCAATAACAGAAATAGTGAGTAAGAAAGAGTTCTTTGATTTTGAAGCGAAATATCAAGGAGCTTCGGAAGAGATTACACCCGCTAGAATTCCAGATGCTATTCGTGATAAAATTCACAATATATGTGTTGATGTCTATAAGCGCCTAGAGTGCAAAGGAATGATTCGAATCGACTTTTTGATTCGAGGCGAAGAGACCTTTTTAGTTGAAGTGAATACCGTTCCTGGATTCACCGAAGCATCGATAATTCCTCAACAAGCGGCAGTTATTGGTATATCGAAAAAGGAATTGATAACAACCGTTATTGAAGGCTGCTTCTAATTATTTTTTCAAACGTTCAGGATTGTTTTTTAGAAAACTAGCCCATCCGCTGTAGGATTTTCCATCGCTCAGAGGGTTGGAGCTTTGGTAGTAATGACAAACAGCGGCAGCTAGACCGTCTGTGGCATCTAGCTTTTCAGGCATGTCAGCTGCTGGTATTTTGAGAATGCTTTGAAGCATAGCAGCGACTTGTTCTTTTGAGGCAGCACCATTACCAGTAATGCTCTGCTTAATTTTCCTAGGAGCGTATTCCATTACAGGCAATTGTCTGCTCAGTGCTGCAGCAATTGCAACGCCTTGTGCGCGTCCAAGTTTTAGCATCGACTGCACATTTTTTCCAAAGAATGGAGCTTCAATGGCTAATTCATCAGGATGAAAACCGTCGATGAGTTCAATTACACGCTCGAATATTTTTTGAAGCTTAAGGTGATGATCATCGATTTTATCGAGACGCACAACGCCTATGGCAACTAAGGTCATTTTTTTTCCAACCACTTGAATGATGCCGTATCCGAGGATACTGGTTCCCGGGTCAATCCCTAGTATGATTCTTTCTTTTGCACTCACGCCCGAAGATTTGTTTCTTTGGCGTAAATGTACATGGTTACCGAGATAATTCTTTTCATTGCACTCATTCTTTCAATCGCGTATGCTGCGTTTTTGGAGCGATGGGCCGCATCGTGGAGTAGAATTATTGAACGCATAGGTTCAACAGCTTCAAACGATGATGTTAGAATTTCTGTAGTGGTTCCATTTCGAAATGAAGAAAGTACCATTGCTGGTTGTATCGAGGCTTTGAAAGCCCAAAAGGATTGCCGTTCGAATGTTGAGTTCATTTTGGTTGATGATAATTCAGATGATTCAGGTTCTGATTTGGTACAAAAATTTATTGAAGGAGACAGTAGATTTTGTTTGTTGAAATCAAATGGTTCAGGAAAAAAGGATGCGATCCGCAATGCGATTGGTCAAGCGAAGTATGAGTTCATTGCCACATTGGATGCGGATTGTATTGTGAGCGATCAATGGATTTCACAAATACGAAAAGAGTTGAAATATAATGAGTGTGATTTTTTGATTCTTCCTGTTTTGGTTCGTCGAAGACAGTCCTTTTTTAGTGATGTTGCTTATACCGAATGGCTTTCTCTGGCCAGTGTGACTGGTGGTTCTGCAATGAGTGGTTCAGCATTGATGTGCAATGGTGCAAATTTGGTTTTTAGAAAAAAACTTTATCAGATTTATGACCGACCGAATGAACATTCGGTTTCATCTGGAGATGATGTTTTTCTGATGATTGAAGCCAAAAAAGTGGGAAAGGTTTCTTACGGGGCCCACAAGAATCTAATCGCATTAACTGATTTGCCATTTAGTTTCAAAGAGTTTATAGATCAGAGAATCCGATGGGCTGGTAAAACGAAAAAGATGAATGATCGCTTCATCATACTCTTCGGTGGTTTGATAGTTTTATTGCAGATATCACTTTTGTCCATTTTGGTTTTAGGCTTCATGGGAATTGGTAATTGGCTATATTTTTCTGGGTTATTGGCAATCAAGTTGATTTTCGAGTTTCGTCTGTTATCGGCCATGTCGAGAGTATTCAACACTCCATGGTCATTTACTTCTTTTATGGTGATGTCGTTGCTACATCCCTTCTATGCGATCTTCGTAGCGCTATTCAGCCTGGTATATAAGCCAGAATGGAAGGGGCGAAAAATTAAGGTTTGAATCAAAGTCAACAAAGAGCATGGCGTAGGTTTCGTCGCAATAAATTAGCGATGGGTGGCCTCGTGTTTATTCTTTTGGTAGCGCTTGTAAGTGTATTGGGTACGCTAATTCGGCCTGATGGTTCTAAGAATGCCAATAATCAGATTTTATCTATTGCGGCAAAGAAGCCCGGATTTGCAGTGGATGTTCTTGTTTTTGGAAACGGGGAAAAGGAGAGTATTCTAGCTAATTGGTGGAATGGTGGCACTGAACGAGTGGAGAACGTAATAGCATTAGCGGAAGGAACAAAAGTAGACTCAAGACTAAATGATGGTTTGTGTTTTTATGAATATGGATCTACTGAGTTGAAATGTATTGAGGATACTCAAGATTGGGATTTAGAGCACCGCACTTATATATTGGGAACAGATAAATATGGTCGGGACTTGCTCTCGAGACTAATGGCAGGAACAGTTATTTCTCTTGCGGTAGGTGCCATAGCAGTTTTGATATCTCTATTGGTAGGGCTCACTTTGGGTCTGATTGCGGGTTACTATAGAGGCTGGGTAGATTCTTTGATTATGTGGTTTACTAATGTGGTCTGGGCAATTCCAACATTACTTCTAGTCATGGCGATCACATTTGCATTTGGAACAGGTTTTTGGAAAGTATTTCTAGCGGTCGGATTAACC
>JBJOKO010000202.1:0-5424 GCA_046046035.1 Bacteroidota bacterium
TCCCAATAGCATAACGATCTAGTTGAGCCTTCCTTGAAATAGAATGTGTTTTGATTGATTGGTGATCAACATCGACAGTCCATTGTGAAATACGATTATCCAATGGTGCCGCTTTTATAACGAAAACATTAAAACCCTTAGAAACAAATCCCTTTGCCAACTTACCCCACCTTCTTCCGCCAATTCCAAAATTTGGTGGGAAATCGAAATTTATTAGTATAATATTTTTATTCTCCAAACTCATTCACTTTTGAAGCAACGTATTCAATTTGCTTTTCGCTGAGCTCCGCGTACATAGGTAATGATAAAATTCTATTTGCTGCCTCAGTGGCTTTCGGATACTGGTGCTTTACCTCGTCTGGGTTATTACAATAACAAGGTAGAAGCGGCAATGGAGTTGGATAGTGTATTGCAGTCTCAATGCCACATTCCTTCAAATACAAAGCTAATTCATCTCGTCGTTCGTGTTTTATCACAAACAGATGAAACACATGCTTCAACCCATTTTGTACTTGTGGTCTAACGACATTTGACTTTAGATATTTATTATACAATGCCGCGTTATCAATCCTCCGTGAGGTCCACTCATTCAGATACTTTAACTTAACATTCAATATCGCACCTTGAATTCCATCCATTCTGGAATTTCTACCTTCCATAATATGGTTATGTTTCCCAATCTGTCCATGATTTGCAATGGCTCTAGAAACACGAGCAAGATCGCTATTGTTTGTTGCCATCGCTCCAGCATCTCCATACGCTCCCAAATTCTTTCCTGGATAGAAGCTATAACTTGAACAATCACCAAACGTACCCACCATTTTTCCAAATACCTCCGCTCCATGTGACTGCGCGCAATCTTCCAAAACAAAAAGTTTGTTTCGATTGGCTATTTCCATCAAAAGATCCATTCTGACAGGATACCCATAGAGATGAACAGGAATAATAGCCTTTGTTCTAGGCGTGATTTTCTCTTCTATTTTAGAAAGGTCAATGAGATTGTTTTCATCAACATCGACGAAAACAGGTTTGGCACCAATTGAAGATACCGCTTCGGATGTGCTAATCCAAGATATAGCGGGTACAATAACCTCGTCACCAATGCCAATGCCCGCTGCCTGCAATAATATTTCCAAAGAGTCTGTTCCATTGGCACATGCCACAACATTCTCGAGTCCTAGGTAGTTAGAAAATTCCTTTTCAAAACTACTAGCGAATTCACCACTAATGAAAGCTGTTTTATCGATTACAGATTGAATAGCTCCATCTATTTCAGATTTTATCGATTCGTACTGAGCTTTTAAATCAACAAAAGGTACATTCATACTACACAAATTTTAATAACACATTTTCATTTTGAGCCCCACGAAAGTCATTAATACTTTCTATTATTCGATTTTGTGAAATGTAACGCCCAGTCACAATATCTTTAAAATTCATTTCTACTTCTGCTATTTCCTCTTCAGAAAAACCTCTTCTCTCAGCTCCCACACGATTGAATTTTAATATTCTTCCAGACACACCAACTACAACACAAAAAGGCAAGATATTCGTTGTAATCCCCGCTTGAAGTCCAATCATTGCTGACTCACCGATGTTCACCCATTGATGAACAACACTTCCCAATCCCAAGTAGGCACTTTCGCTAATAATACATCCTCCCCCCATCGTTGCGCCATTGGCCATGACAACCCGATTTTCCAACAAACAATCATGTGGTAAATAACTTCTAGCCATTATGTAGTTGCTATCACCAATTCTGCTCTCCATTCTTCTGACTGGAGAATTAAAATTTACAAATTCCCTAATCGTATTTTTTGACCCAATAACTACTTTTCCGTTTTCAATCAATCTGTCACCTTTTGAACCCATTTCACCTGGGGTACCTAGGCTGATTTGATTGTAAAAAATATTGCCATCTCCGATTTCGATTGAATTCTCTAGAAAAGCACTTCCATGAAAAGTATTATTATTTCCAATTTTGATATTTCCACGAAAAACACAATAAGGCCCAATAACATTACCCTCACCTAGTGAAATATCCCCTTCCAAAATTGCGGTCGGATGTATAGTATTTGAATTACTAAAATTCATCAATTAACAGCGAATGTTGCTATAGATTTTTTCAATCGCATGAATACTGCGTATCCCCTCTGTACCCTCCACATTACTCGACTTAATCAAATTCAGTTCGTTAATAATACTAGAAATTACTTTATCATGATTACTTGACGTCCCTTGGTATTTCCCGTATGAATTTGGCTTGTCGTTGAAATCAATTCCCTCCGGAAGAGGAAACCCTTCAACATCCCAAAACTCAATCTTATTCAAATACTGACCACCAATTTTAATAGTTCCTTTTTCTCCGATGATAGTGATGCTTCCTTCAAAATTTTTGTGATAAACACATGTTGTCCAAACTATGGACCCAACTGTGCCTGAATCAAACTTCAACACGGCCATGCCACTATCCTCAGTTTCGATTTGGTGATTTTGAGTTTCAGCCATGGCTTTAACATCCACAATGTCTCCACACCACCAAATAAGCAAATCAATGAAGTGACTAGCTTGAGTATACAATGCTCCACCTTCTTGCTCAATCTTACCTCTCCAAGGTGACTCATCATAATATCCTTGATATCGATTCCATAGAATATCACATTTCACAATGAAAATCTTACCAAGCCGTCCTTCTTCCATCGCTTGTTTTGCTAGCTTAACAGGTACATTATGTCTATTTTGTTTAACTACCCATAATTTTCTATTATTCGCAACAGCTGCTTGATTCATCAGCTCACAATCCTCTGAAGATAGCGCCATTGGTTTTTCCACCAAGACATGAAAGCCTTTTTCCAAAGCCTGAATAGTCATACCTTTATGAAGAGCGTGAGGAGTAACTACATTGACAATGTCTGCAGTAGTTTCGGACAACATTCTTTCATAATCCGTGAAATAGGGTAAACCACCATACAATTCAGATTGAGCCTTCGCCACCTCTTCATTGATATCGCAAATCGCTACTATTTCAGCGTGTGGATCAGCATCAAGAACAGCTATGTGTCTTTTTCCTATGCTCCCACAGCCTACAACTACAAACTTAATTTTTTCCATACTTAGTAATAAGTCGCTTTGATAAAGGCCTAGAGAGACAAAAGTAATACTATCTTCGTCTCGATAAAAGGACAACCATGCCAAATAAAAAATTCGCCGTTATAGGCGCTGGCCGATATGGCAGAGAAATATGTACACGCCTTGCTGCACAAGGCGCCGAGGTATACGCTTTCGATAATGATGAAGAAAAAATCGAAGCCATAAAAGACTCTGTAGCTCTAGCAATTACTCTTGATAGTACTGATAAAAAAGCGCTTGAAGCAAATCGCATTTATGAAATGAATGCAGTAATCATCGCAATTGGTGAAAACTTCGAGGCAACAGTCCTTACCGCTATCAATTTGATTGACATGGATATCTCCCGTGTAATTGCTCGTGCATCTGGCGAAACACAAAGAAGAATTCTCGAAAAAATTGGTATTCAAGAAGTACTTTCACCTGAAAGTGAAGTTGCAACAATCGTCGCTGAAAGGCTTATCAATCCAAGCATTACCGCGTTTCTTCGACTACCAGATGAATATGAAATCGCTGAAATCAAATGTCCTCGCGGAATCGCTAATCGAACCTTGGAAGATATATCTCTTCGCGACAAATATCAATTAACCTTGATCGCTCTGAAACGCGCTTACGAAATGAAAGAAAGCGAAGACGGAATCGATACCGAAGAACACATTATCGGAGTACCGAAATACGAAACCGTGATCTACGAAACTGATACGCTTGTAGTATTTGGCCTAATTCGCGACGTAAAGCGATTTATCGAAATCAACGAGTAAGCTCGTTTATCATATCGATAAACACTTGCTCTCCATCACAATTCCAGTGAGTATCATTTGGATGATAAATCATCGTTGATTTGCTCTTCGCCTTTAATGGCGTGCTCACATCCAACATCATTGGATCGCGCAACGGATGTTGGAATACCCGATCTATGAGATGATTATGCCCCTTCGCATCATTGATATCTGCATCAACAACGGTAACTTTGTTTGGCACTATGACGAAATAAACCTCGTCAAATCCTAAGCTTCTGTAATATGCCAAAAGCTTATTGATCTGAACAACATACTCATCAATTCTTTCGTCGCTGACAGGTGTAAATGATCCCATATCACCGACCATTTCTTCGTGATAGAATAAATTCTTTCCATCATCACTTAAATACACAAACTCATTTATTCTATCAAAAACATTATGATTTAAACCTGATTTCACTTCCTTGATCTTCAAAGAAACAGGATCGTTGAACATCGCCTGTTGCAATACACTTTCAGCTTTAAAGGAGAACCAATCCAATCCGCCTGCATTATCAACATCTTCAACCACTCTTGGAAATGTTTGAGTTGGGTCGATAACGATGCTCGTTGTATCATCCAAACCAAGAGCATGTCGTTCTATAATTTCTATTATAAGTATATCATGGGTAGTGCTATCCATGGGAGGAAGCCTCAATTGCTGAGTCCACCTCACATAGAAATAATGATCAATATTGGTCAACCGTTGCGAGCTATTCGAAAGCGTTCCTAGGAAGCTATCTCCAAGCATAAACATTCTACGTTTCGCTTTGATTGCTTTGTTTTCAAAACGAGCATCACAAAAAGGTTTTTCGATTCCGAAACCAGGCAGTCCGCTCATTTTATACAAATCACCTCTTCGATTGGCATAGCGCACTAAATCATCAATTACTTTATCCATCAACTGAGGCGAGTGAGCAAGTACAAGCCATGTCAATGACACAAGTAGCAAAAGATATTTTAGAATTCTCAAAATCAAAATTGGAAATAAATAAACTGTTCTTGATTAAAAACACCAAACAAATAGATGAGGAAAATAACCACAGCAGACATTGCCGCAAAAGCCCCTGTAGAGCCCGGTTTAATTTTCCAATTCATCTTCTCTATCACAAGCAGAAGCACTATCATAAAACAGCTAAAAATAATTTCAGCTCCATTCATTGCATGTGAAGAAACGGAGCCAAAATTGGCGCCACCGAACAATAATTCTATTATACCGAATGATTGTTCGGTCGATGTAGTTCTAAAGAATATCCATGCAATAGAAACTACAAAAAATGTCAGTATCATCTTAAGTGCATCTGGAATATTCATCTTTCCAAATTGACTTCTATAAATCAACTCTACCACTACAAAAACCGCGTGCAGCGCGCCCCATAGCATGAAATTCCAACCTGCACCATGCCATAATCCACTCACTAAAAAGACAATACTCAAATTGATATATCTCCTCACGGTACCACTGCGATTTCCTCCCAATGGAATATACAAATAGTCTCTAAACCAAGTAGACAATGAA
>JBJOKO010000203.1:0-5416 GCA_046046035.1 Bacteroidota bacterium
GCTCCAGTTGCGGGAAAATCAAAACTTCCCGTCACACCCATTACAATAAAATTGTCTTGTGAATCTGCGATGATACTGTGTGGAGTTTCTTGTTTTGAACCGCCCAAGTACGTGGAGTAAAGCAGTTGTGTTCCGTCTGGAGAAAACTTTGAAATGGCGACATCCATGTAGTTGCCACCAGAAGCGACAAAGTTTTGTGAGTATGCGCCAAGTGTTGTCGGATAGTTGGTTCCAAACACTGCGGCACCTGATATGAGTGCATCAGCATTGTCGTTTGCCGCGGTGAAACCGAAGTTGGATGCGCTAGAACCAATAAAAGTAGAGAAAGCAATTTCTGGATCGATGATCAATTCATAATCGGAATTGTACTTGCCGAGTTCGAATGAAATCGTCTGTCCATTGAGGACATAATTCGATTCGATTTCTTTGAGTTTTCCGTTGATGATTTGATAAACGAAGGGCTTCTTTTCTATTACCGTTCCTACGGAAGTGTGGATGTGAATTTCATTATTTTCTAAAGAAAGAAGAGCACCTTGCAATTCGAGCTGTATCGCATCTGGATTGGCATTGGGCTTTACGATAAAATCATATTTCAGATTTTCGGAGGTGGCGTAGTAGCGCACATCGATGCCCTCATATATTTCATTGTATTGATAGCGTTGAAAAGCCTTTGCATGGTCGACCCAGGTCGAAGGGTCGCCTTTGTAGTAATTGAGATAATGCGGCAGCGGGTCAGATCCCACGGACTTGGGTGTGAGTGAGTTGACGAACTGCACGCGGTAAACGTGTGAGTAGATCGAATCGGGGTGGATTGGAGAGCCGGGGTGAAGTCCTTGGATAAAGAGCGGATCGAAGAGTTGATAGGTGATCGCGTGATCCTCATACCAGATGGCTCCCGTGCTGATATCAGCCTTAGCGTTGACGTGATTGGGCCATTGACCTTTATTTTCAACAAAACTCAGCTGGGCCCATGGAAATAGGGGCACGAGCATGAGCGCCAATTGAACTAAGGTTTTAATCACAATTTTAAGACAAAAAGAGTGGGAGAAAAGTTGCCAAAGCTTTATCAAATCTAGGGATTTTGCATCAAAGTGAGAAAATGGGGTAAAAGTCGTAGTCTAAGTGGGAGGAATATGGCCGTAATTTGCCAAGTACAAACACTAACATTTATGAAAACCTCAAAGATCCTTTACGCATTAGCACTAGTATGCGGTTCAATTTTGTTCATGGGCTGTCCTTACTCTAGCTCAATTCCACTTAGCGAGGCTACAATGAAAATTGCAGACAGCTACGTTGGTACTTGGGAGAAAGCAGGTAGCGAAGGCGAGACCGTTGAAATCAAACGCACCAGCGTTACTACAATCGACGTGCTTCAAACATCTACTTACGACGGCACTGTTACTACTTACCATTGCCATTTCACAGATGTGAATGGTGCATTGTTTCTTAATTTGAAAGAAGACGGAGAATATTCTTCTTACTATTTCTACAAATTAGAAAAAGACGGCGAATTCAAAATCAAAGTTTTGGAAGTAACAAGTTATATCCGCGAGACATTTGAATCATCTGAAGACATGAAGAAATTCTTTGCATCAAACATGGCAAACAGTTATTTCTACTCTACTGAAGAAGTGACTTACTACAAAGTAAAATAAGGAGTCGGTTCTCCAAAAAATAGAACGCCCCGTCAACGCAAGTTGACGGGGCGTTTTTTTTACTGAACAACTAACTTAAACTGCATGATCTCTTCAGGGGTGAGAAGCTGAAGAATATATGAGCCAGATTCAAGGTTCTGAGGTAAATTCAGTCCTGATGTCATTTGTTGAGCATCAACACTGTTCCATCTTTTAACGTCTTTGCCTTGAACATCAAGCAATACAATTTCTTGAATATTCAAGTCGGTATTGGTGTTCACAAAGATCTTTTCCGATGCTGGATTGGGATAAACTGAAATCTCAACAGCGCCATCCAAAAGATTTCTGTAGAAATACAACTGTTGGCAATTCACAAAACTCACCGAATTTGGAGAGTGAATTGTTACCCCAAAACGGTAATTTTCTAGATCGTTAATTTCAGGGGTGTTGAACGAGGTAGTATCTATTTGAATAGAAGAAATTCCATCTGAACTCTGATTTTGAATTTCAAGTTCCACCTCGTAGATCCATCGATTAAGTGTTTCTTGTTCCAAAGAATCAAGCGCACAATCATCCAGGTGAGTGAAAACCCAACTAGCCATTTCAGGTTTCTTGAGTGTACTAAAGAGTTGACCTTTGTTTAGCTCCAAGTAAAATTGTGTGCTGTATATGGAATCACTAACGTTTGATGTTGTTAGACTGTTGATTACATCCACATACTGTTGCACATACGGATCAAAGCTCGACTGATTATTTACTGCGTTTAATTCGTTAGTTGCGAACAAATTTTCTAATGTAGACTTCATATTTTCCACTCCCCAGTGAATAAAGTAACGAATGTCTGAATCGCTTTTATCCAAAGGGGTTGAGAGCACCTCGTGAAAAAGTTGAAGAGCAATTAAATCATTAGCGAGTGAGTCATAGAGCTCCATTTGCCATGAAGCCAAACCAAGCGCGCTATCGAGTGGAACGCCGTCGAAATGTTCAGAGAAAATTAAAGGCAGTTCTTCTGTTTCACTGCGCAGTTGACCAGGAAAATTCTGCACTCTCTCTGTCGAGTTTGAGTCATTAGAAACGACCAGGGATTTCACGGATGGTTTTACAAATGGGCGAACTAGTGGACAATTTGTTGCTTGTTGAGGCTGCTCATCTATGAGTTCTATAGGACAGCCATTCATTATTCCGGAGCAGCTAATTGCACCTTGGGAAGTGAAAATAGCAACACCATTTTGCGGAGAATTTGTCCAATGGTTGGCATTTGCGATGATTGGACCACCTTCACAAGTAAAGGGATCACATGAACCAGCGAGCGTTCCAGTAATGTTAGAACTTATCCAAGACACAAATGAGTTGTAACCTCGGTTGATATCAAGTTGCAGACAATTATTCAAAAGAATATTTGAGGTATTATGATCAAACTGGTTGTAACCACCCGAAGAGAGGGAACTCATGTTGAGAATTGTCTTCGATGCTGTTATTGCTGTGGTATTTGACACCAGAGAATTGCAGCGCAATGTAAGTTTGCCCCCCATCTTTGAAATGCCTTTCGCATAACCAATGATATCGTTTTTTTGCATCACGATTTCTACGATACTCTTATCAAAAAGCGCGGTAGTATTGCCGTTGAGGGTACAATTGAAATTGCTGTTTGATAAAGTGCTCGCCTCATGAAGTGAAGTGCTTTCAACACCGCAGTTAGTGAAATTGCAGAACGCAATATTGTATTGGCCGAATTTGTTTAGGACACCCGCATTTTCACCAATAAAGTCATCGTGAGAAATATTCATACTGCTTCCATTTCCGATGTAGGATACTTCTTCGAGCGTGCAGTGACTTGATTTCAAAGAAGCGTTGGTGTTGTTTATTTCGCCGCCAATCAATCCCGAGCCATAAATATTAGAGAAGAAGCATAAGGTGTTTTGTTCTGTCATGATCTTAGAATTATTTCCAAGTTCAATTTTGCCATGTGCCAATTCAACACTTCCGTTTTCTCCCTCAATTTGAAGGGATTTATTGTCGTGTACTTTCAATATAAGATTGTCTGAATCATCTCCCGTTAGGTTAAGCAGGGCATTTGTATTTAGAATAATCTTGTTCTCTGGTTCAGGACCAATCTCAATGTATCCAGCAGGACCGAATGAATGTTCGGGCGCGAAACTAGATTCTTCCCCTAGGATGAGCTCACCACCAAATAGTGCTATTCTCGAACCATATCCTTGAAGGGTGATGTCGCTTGAATTGTACGAAAATACAGGTGTTTCAGCACTTTGAAAAGTCTTTTTCAATTCAACTGTTGAATCGTCGAAAAGAGAGAATACACAGCCCTGAGTATTGAGCACAGAACCATTGGTTACATCGACATCAGTGTTTGAAAGTGCGACTGAAGAATTATAGAAATCTACAGAACTCGCATTACCACTGAGTAAATTACTGTTCTCTAAATCAATTGTGCTATTAGAACAATTCATTGAAGAGTTTTGATGAATTGCCCAATTGCTTTGATTCAAATTGAGCGCACAATCAGTCAGTGTAATAACAGCATTGTTGTAGGCTTCAACAGTCAACGCATTTGGACCACTCGGCTTGTTGAAAGTGGTTTCTGTAGCCAAGAGTTGAGCTTCATTTTCAAGCAGAATGGTGTGCATACCATCATTTGAAGTAACAAGAACTGTGGCACCATTCAATGTTATTTTAGAATTAGCCTGAGCACTAATGTCAAGTCCAAAGTTGATGTTAAGTGTGGCTCCGGGCATTACAATTAGTTCAGCATTTTCTTCTAGAATAATTTTTGGACTATTTTGACTTGGATTCTCTAAATCTGTTGCTGCGCTTAGGATTGAACCGCTTTCTACTATCAGTTTATTTCCTTTTTTTACAGTGATTGTGTTACCCTCATAGACCATGAGTTGAGCACCATTTGAGAGGTGAAACTCAACCGATTCATCAGCAGCAGGTGAACAAATGGTAAGATCATTTTTCACGTGAATTTGTGCATTCACCCCATTTGCCGTGGTGTTATGGCTTAGATAGGAAGGAATTGGAATTTGCATTTCCTGGTATGTTTCGAATTTTCTTGAAACGGTAAGAGGATTTACGATTTCATCTGCGGAAGTAATTTCTTGCACGCATGCACATTGTTGCAATGGTTTAAAGTCCTCTGTATTTCCCCAAATGAGTCGATACAAATTGTGGTAGAGCATGTAGTCCAATCCGGAGTATTCACCTCTGAATGAAGGGTCGCCAGGACCATTCAAAGCGTTGGACGGATGAAAGAGCATCGATTGTGAGGCCCATCCATTTGGTGCGCTTAAGTTGAGATTATTTGGATCAGCCCACGGACCTTCACAAGGAGCGCTTGATAAGAAGTTGCGGTAGAACTCTTGATCCATATTCAACGGATTGTTGTTGTGATGCAAGACAGAACTCAACAAGGGATACCAATAGAAAGCGTTCTCTGGAGCGTTGCTTAGCATTTGCAGGTAGTCATGTCCCCAGTAATTTGCAACTGTAGCTGTTTGCATAATGATGTGGAGATTGTCATCGTTAAGAGGGCCTTCAAAAAAACAAATTTGGCCACCGAATGTCAAGGAAAAACAAAGTCCATTGTTGCTCAGTGGTATCGAAGTGTAATCCATCAGGTGCCAAAAACCTTGGAGCTCCTCATGAGATGTTGTATTTACCCCATCTAGGCCTATTAAACTTATGCCATCGTCTTCGGCTAAATTCATTGCTTCTATCGGACTAATTCCATATAGTTCTTCCAGAAAACCAGCGTAGCTGAT
>JBJOKO010000204.1:0-5362 GCA_046046035.1 Bacteroidota bacterium
TCTGAAACATCGAAGATTATGTGCATGGATCGTCTTTTCGTTTTCATGGTAGACAATTATTATGAAACAGGAAAGGTGACCTGGATGGACGAAGCCAAATTGAAGCAAATCAAAGAATCGGCTGCTGAGAAACGTAACTGTCTTTGTGGAAACACCGCGCTTGATATCATCTTACCTGATGTTACAGGACAAAAGTGGGTAAGCATGAAAGATACAGGAGGAAAGTATACTCTTCTTGTTATTTGGGAAAGTACTTGTGGTCACTGTAAGAAAGAGGTTCCAAAACTTCTCGATTTGTATCACAAATATCAAGACAAAGGACTTGTTGTTTACGCAATCGGTAATGAACTTGAGAATGATAAGTGGGTGAAGTTTATAGATGAGAATAAATTGGATTGGATCAACGTGAGTGATACTCCAGAAATCATGAAACAAGATAGCGCGACTACTCTTGTAAGACAAGGGATCACTACACTTCAAAGCTTGAACTACCGCACCAATTGGGATGTAAATTCTACTCCTAAAGTATTCTTGATGGATAAGGATTACAAGATCATTGCAAAGAAATTAAGCGCTGAGCAATTGGATGAACTAATCCAACGCATGGAAGAAGGAAAAGAAATCGACTTGAAAAACGTGAAAGAACACGAATACGAGGACGAAGATGCTCCAGCTCCACAAAGACCAAATGGTGTGAAGAAAGCGGGCCAAAAATAGTGTGGCTGTTAGACAGTTAGTCAGTGTGACAATAGTGAAAAAGTACCTTTAAAATTGTCACACTGTCTAACCGTCTCACTGTCTCACTCTTTAGTTTTCTTCATTATAATATATCTTATAAAACCGCTTCCCATCAGGGTCGGTGCCGGGTTGGATTTGCTCTCGGTTGCCGTGGATATAGATGGTGAAATTCTTATCGAGTTTCAAAATACTTTTGAAAACCTTTTGCTGCTTCTTTACTGCAGTTGGTGATATTTCGAAAGACTGTTCAATTTCTAAATTGTGTGTCTCTTGATATTGAGTGTCGAAATTGTGAAATGATTTGATCATCTCCGGCTCATGAAATACCTCTGTCACAAACTCTTCTTTATCGAAAGTTTCGTGCGTTTTGAAATACTCCATTGAACGATTCAATACATCGATTTCTTCAGTTTTATTTACATTGAAATCTTCTTTGAACTGCGTTGTAACGTATGTTTTAGTCAGACTTAAAAACTCCTTTGTGTGATGATATTCATCTGCCCACGGAGTGATTTGTAGGAATTGATCTTTCCAAAATTGAGCCTCAGTGCCTTTATTGCCGCGGTCTACGATGCATACTTGAAAACCTTCTTCACGGTCTGCATCTACGATTAAACAGCCTTTGTCAAGCTTGTCTACGTTGATGCCGGCATCGTAATACAAATCAAATTTATTGGCTTCTTGATAAAGCTTTAAGAAGCTCTGCTTGTTTTCTGATTTGAATATTCCAATGGCCTTACATTCTTTATTATTGAAAATAACACCATCGATATAGGCTACGAATAAGTCTCCAGACTTAATCTGAGGATGATTAGAGACATCAAATAAATGACGAGCAATATTTACAGATTGCAAATGAAAATCTCCTTTATTGTCAAAAACACTGCAAGCGAATTGATACAAAGGATTCAATTTGAAATCATCGTTACTAAAGGTGAAGTGATTCATTTCAGGTTCTCTGAATGAACCTAAAAAGTAAGTGAATAATAAATCATTCATCCTCTGGTCGTCAGTGTCCAAAGGCTTTTCAGAAAGAATTAATTCGTGTCCGTTGTTTCTATTGCCAACGTAATGTGCGGAAACTAAAGGAATGGTGGCAAGTTCTATTTGCCAGCTATTGGTTGCCATAAATGTTCCCGCTTATTTAGTTTGGGAAAGAATGAATGAATAAATGTCTGCAAGTTCTTCGATTGATTGCATGGTGCTTTTTCCACTTCCGTGGCCAGCGCTTGTATCAATTCGAATGATCACAGGATTATTTCCTGCGTTGTATTCTTGAAGTCGAGCAGCGAATTTGAAGCTGTGAGCAGGTACAACACGGTCATCATGATCTGCTGTCATAACCAATGTTGCTGGGTATTTCACACCTTTTTTCAAGTTGTGATACGGTGAGTATTTATACAAGAAATCAAATTCTTCTTTGCTATTATCAGCACAACCGTATTCTGGAATCCATCCTTTACCTACTGTGAATTTGTGGAAGCGAAGCATGTCAAGAACACCTACTTGTGGGATAGCTACTTTGAACAATTCAGGACGTTGAGTCATGCAAGCACCAACAAGCAATCCACCATTCGAACCGCCTTGAATTGCAAGGTGTTCAGACGAAGTGTATTTTTCTTTTATCAAATATTCTGCTGCAGAAATGAAGTCGTCAAATACGTTTTGTTTCTTCTCTTTCATACCCATTTGGTGCCAGTTTTCGCCGAGCTCATTTCCACCACGGATATTTGCAATGCAATAGACACCACCGTTTTCAAGGAACATTATGCGGCTTGCAGAGAAGCCCGGTTGAATTGGAACACTGAAACCACCGTAGCCATAGAGTAGGGTAGGGTTCGTGCCATCAAGTGTGATTCCTTTTTTGTGTACGATGAACATTGGAACCAATGTGCCATCCTTACTAGGATACATTACTTGCTTACTTTCGAAATCAGTTGGGTTGAATTTCAAATTAGCGCGATAGAATTCTGTACTTTTTCCTGTAGCAAAATCATATTGATAAATAACTCCAGGATAAGTAAATGAACTGAATGAATAGAAACAGTTTTTATCGCCACGTTTAGCGCCAAAACCGCCAGCAGAGCCTGTTCTGTCAGGTAGTGCAATTTCAGTTCTGTTCTTTCCATCCATGTCGCTGATGAAAATGCGTGTGTTTGCTTTGTCGAGGTAACTAGCGATTAATTTTCCTCCACCGGTACCAACACCTTGCAACATATTTTCTCCAGCAGGAATGATTTCTATCCAGTTTTCTTTAGCTGGATTATTCGGGTCAACACTTACGAGACGATAAGTTGGCGCATCCACATCTGTTTGCATAAGAATGCGACCATCATCAGTTACATCTACTACACTGTTGTGTTCAGAGGTATTTGTGAATAGCGGCATGAACGCTCCACGGCTTGAACCTGCTGGACGATACCAAATTTCGCTACCATCTGTTCCTGGTGAACTCACCAAGAATGCGTATTTTTTATTCTCAGAAATAAAGAGACTGTTGTACATGTAAGGACGCTCTGCATCTTGATAGATCAACTGATCTGCCGATTGAGGAGTGCCTAGTTTGTGGAAATAAACAGTGTGAAGCAAGTTGTTTCCACTCAACTCTGCGCCCTTTTCTGGCGCTGGGTAACGGCTGTAATAGAAGCCGTCGTTGTACCAAGAAGCATCAGAGAATTTTACCCATTCCAATATGTCTCCAGTTTGTTGTTTTGTCTCAACGTTGTAGACAACAATCTTAGACCAATCGCTACCGCCTTCGCTAATTGCGAATGGCACATATTTTCCGTCTTCTGAAGGACTCAACATCGAAGCTGAAGTTGTTCCATTTGCTGAAAGCGTATTCATGTCGAGGAACAATTCATCGGTGCCAGTAAGACCTTTACGGATGAAGTATTTTCCTTGTGCTTCGAGACCTGAGTTTTTATAGATCAAATATGAGTCACCCACTTTAACTGGAGTGCCTACTTTTTCGAAATTGATAAGTTCTGTAATACGTGCTTTCAATGCTTCACGCATTGGAAGTGCGCTAAGTAATCCTTTAGAGATTTTATTCTGAGCAGCAACCCATGCGCCTGTTTCAGAGCTAGTGTCATTTTCCAACCACATGTAAGGATCACTCACTTTTGTTCCGAAGAAGTCAAGTTCGTTTTCATGTTTTGCTGTTACAGGATAGGTTATTTCTGACATGGTTTGTGTAGAAGTTTTAGAAGCCTTTTGTGAATTGCATGCAAGCAGCAATAGAAAAGACGAAGCGAGGAAAATGTTTTTAATCATGATGATTTTTTTATTCTTCAATAAAGTCTAGATCGTTTCCGTAGGTCTCTGGAAGCATCGACCATCCGATGAATGCAAGGATAAGAGAGAAGCTTCCAACGATAACAGCAGCGAAAATGCGATCATGAAGTTGTTCCATGAGTACTACAAAAATAGCGGAAAGAGGTACCATCATCCCGCGTGCAAAATTAGGAACGGTCGTAGCGCTCAATGCACGGAGAGTTGGTCCGAATAATTCCGCAGCGACGGTAACGAATATGGCCCAGAATCCTACTCCAAAACCGAGGAGTCCGCATGCTAGATACAACATGTCTACACTATGGAATGGCAGGAATAGGTAAAAGCCCATGAAGATGGCTGTGAGTATAAAGAACAACAGAAGTACATTTCTTCGGCTGCGCATAAGTTGACTCATCGCTCCAGAAGTGAAATCTCCGAAGGTCATTCCGAGATAGCAGTTTCGAATGGCGATGGCAGCGCTAATATCACCTTCAATACCGAGTGATTTACCGAATTCAGGTGCTTGGTAAATTAGAATTCCTACAACGAACCATGCGGGCATTCCCATCAGGAGACAACTTACATAGCGTTTGATTCTTGATTTATTACTGAAAAGCATTTTTAAACTGCCCTTCACCATACCGGCTTTTTCGATGCTTTTGAACATTCCGCTTTCGTGCACACCAACTCGAAGAACGAGTAGCATCAAGCCGAGTCCGCCACCGATAAAATAAGTTGTTCTCCAATCGAATGTTTTTCCGATTGCAGTGGCAGCGATTGCGCCGCTAACACCAACTGCGGCAACGATCATTGTTCCAATGCCGCGTTTTTCTTTTTTCATCAACTCGCTTACGAGCGTAATACCAGCGCCGAGTTCTCCTGCAAGTCCTAGTCCTGCTAGAAAGCGGCAAATGCCATAAGAAGTGATGTCGTTTATTAAACCATTCGCAATATTCGCAGTAGAGTAGAGGAGTATTGAGCCAAAGAGAACGGAAATTCGTCCTCTTTTGTCACCGAGTATTCCCCAAAGTACGCCTCCTACTAGCATCCCAATCATTTGAAGATTGGTAAGCAGTAGGCCCATTTCTCCGTTTGCGGCTCCTATATATCCAAGATCGGTAAGACTGTCTTGTCTGAGCACTCCAAAGAGTACAATGTCGAATATGTCTACGAAATAGCCCAGTGCTGCAACTAATACAGCGAGTTTGACGGCAGTCGGCGTTGTCTCTTTTCCCATAAAGTGGTAATCGGTTTGGCAACGGCGAAGTAACGAAAAAAAATGCCGCTAGAATATCTTAAAGCCAATCGTAAAGCCTACCCTCATTCCGACTCCCCAACGGGTAGGTTG
>JBJOKO010000205.1:0-5356 GCA_046046035.1 Bacteroidota bacterium
TCGTAATTCGGGGTGTTGAAGATGGCGTAACGCAAATTGAAACTCACCTTGGTGCCTAATCTTTTATAGATAATATCCTGATACAACAAGAAGCCTGTATTACGACCCGCACCCACTTTCTCATAAATATTCCACTCGGCACGCGTTCTCATTTGTATATCTGCATGCGGTGTGTAAACGGCGTGAACTCTAAAGTTCTGCTGACGCTTTCCAACTGGATAATCTATACCCTCTGTTGTACCTAAATCTTTCACACCATTGCGAACACGATATCTAAAATAGATCTCCTGCTTGCGATCGGGCTTGTAACTCAATTGCACTAAATAATCGGATGCATTACTGGGAGCCTGCACTTGATATCGCAACCATGGATATTTAATCTGATCGCTATATGCGGAAAGCGTCCAGCCCTTGGCTATCAAGGCTTCTACGCCTAAGAACAATCCTCGCTCATTCTGAGGCAACGTGCTTTCCGCAAATACATTCACATAATTATTCTGACTCTGATAGGTATTCGAAAAATGTCTATGCACCGCCGAAAAAGATAGTCTTGGATTCAACGCAGCAACTATTCCATTCACCGCTGCATAACCATTGTTCTGACTCCTAGAAACTTCTCCGAAGAAATTGAAATTGCGAAAAACTTTCTGATAGTCTAAACCAAAATTCGAATTCTGATCGCCCGTGAATTTGTTGATTTGATACAATCCATTCGATGGAACAACAGGCGCGGAAAGATTCATATTCGTAGCAGTCATACCCACGTGAAAGGTGCGCGTATTGTACGATGCATTACCTATCATGATCTGCTCTGTCAATGTTCTGCGATTGTCTATTTCACTCTGCGTGCGGTGAAATCCACTTATCTGAATGCTAGAAGCAAATTGAAAATCATCTACGATAAGTGTGTCCTCAAGTGAGTTGAGATTGGCATCCATTTTCTTTAATGAATACGCTCCGGTAATTTCAAATTTTCCCAACTTCACAGTTGTCGCAGCGCCACGCAAAAACAATCCTTCATTCACGGATGTATATGGTCGAAGTCCGTTGGCATTCTTTTTCACATTCATCACGAATGGGGATTTACCAAATCCTAGTCCGCTCCAGAATGTTAGTCCTTGTCCGAACTGCGCTTGAAAGTCGCCCACAGCAACGGTTTTGAGCCATCCTGTATTTCGAATAAATAAATGCGCACTCGCAAAGTCAGGCCCCTTACTCAATTGCTCACCAGCATCTTTTTCCATCGTCAAACCAACCGAAACATTTTGTCGATAGGTGAAACGATAACGAGTAAACATGTAATCTGGCGAACCCAAAAATTTCGCTGGTTCGTTGTTCTCTACATCAGGAATATATCCAGCTTGTTCTTGTACTGTTCGACGGTAACGCAAGAACAAATCACCGCGCCCTTCTTTCATGAAATTTTTCCAAGTAAAATCAGAAAGCAATCCCGGAGAAGCAAGACTCACAAATGGCTGGATCATGCGAATTGTATTCATATCGAATAATCGAACTGCCTGCAATTCGTAAATACTTTTTAACGCACCGAATGTTTCAATATGCTGTTGAAGTGCCAGTATTTGAAGGTCGTTCAGAAGATACAGGTCTTGCAATTGTTCGACAGTCGCTTTATTCAAATCAAGCGGATGCTCGTAGAAAAAACTAAGGTCTTCAAACAATGTCGTGTAGTCTACTTCTGTAGTTTCATCGAGAGAAGAAGCAATCGCTTCGATGCGTTGCTCTATGATACTTTGCTTTACAAAATCTTGATCGCCTTGTGCATTTCCATTCAAATAAAAACATGTCATTACCACAAAAAGTAGTAGTGATGTGAATGCATTTTTATTTGAGAAAATTGCACTCATTATTAAAATCCATTGAGTGCATACACCAGTGAAAGTTGTGGCGAAAATCCGAGAACAGAATGATACGATGTCGCGATATCTGCTCTGAAATATTTTGATTTATAACCAAAACCAAATGCAGTAAGCGTGGGATTAGAAGACACACCCGCGCGAATGACAATGGTTTCGAGAATATTATATTCCAATGCGCCACTGCCGATTACTTTTTGTTCGGTGTCTTGCTGCACTTGTCCGATCATAGAAATTTTATCCGAAAAAATATACGTTGCCCCAGCGCGAATAATGGAAGGGTAGCGCGTATCGAGATATTCTGCTTGCTTGGCGCGAGTAGGATTTTCGATATGAGCCGCAAGGATGAGCTTTTTATTCAACTTGTACATAAAACCACCTTCCACTGAAAAGGCGCTACTAGAGCCGTATTCAGCGATGCGCGTATTGTGAAAGTTGATTTGAACACCAATAGAGAATTTATCATTCAGCGGCAGGGCATAGGCCAAGCCTGATTTTGACTGACTGAAATCTGAGAATCCAAAACTTTGATACGATCCGGCAATAACGCCATTGCCCAATTTTCCGGCAACGCTGAGCCCTTTATCGCCCAATTCCTTCACGGCGAAACGGTTCATATAATAAACGCCCGCTTGAAATCCAGTGATATCTGTCAGTCCCGCCTGATTGTGAAAGGTCGACCACACGTCGCCAAGGGTTACGGTTGTTCCCGCAAGTCCTGAAGCGCGCGCCCCTTCGAAGGTCTGTGATGTCGCCGCAAGCGAGCACAGAAGCATTACAATAATGGTTAGTCTTTTGGTCAAGGCTTTTTTTATTGAGCCGTGAAAGTATGAAATAATTTCAAAAGGACTGCTGCTATATTTGCCCCATGGAACCACAGCCCAAAGTCTCTTTTGAGAATACTGAAATTGCATTCAGCGGAAAATCAGACCGCGATCTGAAAAAGGCTTACTACCTTTTCAAATTGATCGGTAATCCGAGCCTAGTAAAAGTTGGCGATTTCTTAACCAACACCGCACTCAAACTTCACATACCAATCGGCTGGGCTATCAAGTCGAATATCTTCAAACAGTTCTGTGGTGGAGAAGATATCAAGGAGTGTGAGCAAGCAACAAAGATTCTTGAGAAAGGTCGCATCGGTACCATCCTCGATTATTCGGTGGAAGGCAAGGACAGCGAAAAAGATTTTGATGCAACAGCTGAAGAAACGTTGCGCACCATTCGCACAGCGAATAACAATTCACATATTCCATTCAGCGTATTCAAAGTGACAGGCGTTGCGCGTTTTGAATTATTAGAAAAAGTAAATGCAAAAGATATTCTCATCGAAGCGGAAATCGCCGAATGGCAACGTGTTCGCGGTCGTGTAGATATGATTTGCAACCTAGCATACGAAACAGGCACACCAATTTTCATCGACGCTGAAGACAGTTGGATTCAAGATGCAATAGACGGCTTGGTGAATGAGATGATGGAGAAGTATAACAAGAAGGATTTCATTGTGTACAACACCATTCAATTGTATCGTCACGATCGTCTTCAATTCTTGAAGGATAGTCACGCACATGCAAAGCAACATGGATACAAGCTTGGATTCAAATTGGTGCGCGGTGCTTACATGGAAAAAGAGAGAGCGCGTGCAATCGAAAAAGGCTACCGCGATCCAATCCAACCAAACAAAGAAGCATGCGATAAAGACTTCGACGCAGCGGTAGAATACTGTGTACAAAATATCAACGACATCGCAATCTGCTGCGGTTCACACAATGAAACAAGCAGCGAGAAATTGGCTTTATTATTAGATAAAAAAGGCATAGCAAGAAACGACAAACGTGTGTTCTTCGCTCAACTCTACGGCATGAGCGATCACATCAGTTTCAACCTAGCCCACGCGAATTACAACGTAGCGAAATACGTTCCCTACGGTCCAATCAAAGAAGTAATTCCCTACCTCATCCGCAGAGCAAAAGAAAACACAAGCGTAAAAGGTCAAACGGGAAGGGAGCTGTCGCTTATTATGAAGGAGCTTAGACGCCGCAGCGCGTAGCGCAAGTATGAAGTTTGAAGTTTGAGGCTTGAAGTATTTGACGTGGGCCACGGTTGGGACCAGCCTTATCTCGAGAGGCTCGATACGGCGCAGTCCACGGTCGGCACGACCTCTCGACTTCGTTCCGAATTGACTCGCTAAACGCTCATCAATTCTCCACTCCGCTCGAGGACCGGTCGCGTGTTTTTATTCAATCCCCAAATCTTTCCCCCTACTGGAGCGGAGCCCGGTCCTCGAGCGGAGCATTGACGAGCCGTTAGGCGAAGGCAATGCGCAGTCGAAGGGTGGTCCCGACCGTGGACAAACCCCATATTATTTTTGATTTTTGATTGCTTATTGTAAAGCTCCCTCGAAGCATTTGAGTTCAACTTCATACTTCATACTTGCGAAGCCTCCTTCAAACTTCACACTTGCGAAGCCTCCTTCAAACTTCACACCTCACTGAACCATTTCGTCGCTCCCGAGTAGAGCATCCTCCCCGCTATGTACAACAAGAAAATTCCGAAGATCACTTTGATTTTATGTTCTGGGACTTTGAGTGCGTACTTCGATCCGAAGTAGCTGCCCAACACGAAGGCGATGGCGATGACGAGTGCGAAGTAGACGTTGACGTTGCCGGCTTTGTAGTAATTCATTACGCCTAAAATTCCTACCGGTAGCATAATAACCGCTAGACTAGTGCCTTGGGCTTCTAATTGTCCTTTTCCTAAAAGGTAAATGAGTCCGGGAACGATGACCATTCCGCCACCTACTCCTACGAAGCCGCTGAGCAGTCCGGCGCACACTCCGATTATGATTAATATCAGTATTGTGGAAAAAGACATGTCCATTTTGCGAAGATTTTGGAATCAAAGTTAACTCTTTCACGAATTATTCTATTTTTGGCCTCCAAATAATCGGAACACAATGAATTTTCCAGCTGAACTAAAGTACACAAAAGACCACGAGTGGGTTCGCATCGAAGGTGATGTAGCAATCGTAGGCATTACTGAATTTGCACAAAGCGAATTGGGTGATATTGTTTTCGTTGAAATCGAAACACAAGGCGAGACTCTTGAAGAGCACACTGTTTTTGGAACAGTAGAGGCTGTGAAAACTGTTTCTGATCTATTCATGCCAGTATCTGGTACTATCTTAGAAGTTAATCCAGCATTGGAAGCTAACCCTGCATTAGTAAACGAAGATCCATACGGCGAAGGCTGGATGATCAAAGTTCAACTTACTGGTGATGCTTCGAATCTATTGGATTCAGCTGCTTACGAAGCATTGGTACACTAAGCTTTTGAAACTATTCTTTCGACATATGGCCGTCCCGCTTTTGTGGGCGGCCATTATATTTTTTGCCTACAGTATTCCAGGCAATGATCTCGCGTACACAGATCCGTGGGACATTTTGAAGTTCGATAAAATCGTACACTTCACTTTATTCGCAGTA
>JBJOKO010000206.1:0-5334 GCA_046046035.1 Bacteroidota bacterium
TAGACACTTTAATTGGGGTTGATACACTTGTCGTTGCAGATGAATGGGGTGTCACGGAATATTCAAAAAGAGCGACTAAAAAAGGCTATTCAGAAATTAAGACTTTTCATTTCAAAGGCAATCGTATTGAAATAGCGCAAAGTTTTGTTGAACGAAAAGCTAATTTTAAGCACAGAGTAGTAAAAGTTAATGGTAGTGATTGTAGGATAGAACATTTATACAAGAATACTTATAGATCAAGAATCGACGATAATTCCTATATAATGGGGAATTTGGTTACTGCAAAAAAGTTTGATGATTACACATTAATTGATTTAGTAATCGCACAAAACAATTGCCTTGGTGAATTTTGCAATGACGTAGAGATTTTGACATTGAAGTTTTTAGCTGATGGGACATTTATGGAGGCCTATCTTCATGATGAAGATTTTTCAACCTATTCGTTATAGAGGGAATAATATGATTTAATTTGAGGAGTATTGTAGTTTCTCTTAATTTGGTATCAATGCCGAAATTGTAACACTTATAAATCTTTGGATACCGTAATGGATTACAAAGCGAAGTGGATTTTGATAATTCTGATTAGAAAAAATTAAGCAAAAAAAAACGCCCCACAACTGTGAGGCGTTTCTTTTGGGAGGGGGAGAAATATTATTTCACAAAACGACCAGAGAAGGTTCCTTGGTTTGTTTTGATAGTGTACAAGTAAACACCTGTTGCCATCTGACTCATGTTGATGCCGTGGAACAATTTGTTTGTTTGAAGAATGTTCTGACCATTGCCGTTATACAAAGTAAACATCTCTACATTCTTGTCGTCAAGTCCTTTGAAGTTCAAAATACCTGCATTCAAGTAAGCTACGATTGGTTCTTGTGATCCTTCTACAATAGCTGTAGGAGTGCCATTGCCAACGTAAATGGTGTACTCAACTGTAGTAGTCAATGCTGGAGTTCCATTGTCTGTAGCTGATACGTAGATAGGGTAGACACCGTCTGGAATATTATCAGCGATAATTACACCTACTGAATAATTCGTTAAGTCTCTGTCGTTGCCGGTGCGTGTATTTTCGAATAGTGTACCATTCAAAATAATCATTCCAGCCAAGCTATCATTCTCATTGATGTAGCCAGAAGAATCTGTAACATCGTAATCCAATTCTTGATCGAGATCATCGTAGAAGAAGAACATCAATGTATCGCCAGCTCCACCAAAAATAGTGTCGCAAAGATTTGATACGTTGATTGGGTATTGGTTTTCATCAATGTCATTCGTTGAGAATGAAACATTAGAATAGTCCAAGAAGTCGATACCATCTGCCTCAGCGAATGGACCATCGTAGTTTACACCTTGTTGGTTGAACAAACCAATTTGAAGCGCGCTGATGCCATCACCAGCATTTGCTCCTACGTTGGCAGGTGAACCACCGAAGCCGTCAACACCAGAACTCGCAGAACCTGTAGTCCATTGCATGTCACCATAGCAGAAACTAATGTTATGACCATCAGAAATAAGATCACTGTTGCCATCTGTGATGATCAATTGGAAATCATTGATTTTATCGGCCATATCTGAAAAATATCCAACATTATGATATCTCACGATTAAGGCATTGTCGAGCATTTTATAGTATACAAGTCCACTTTCTAGGTTACGTGTGTCCACATCGCCCCAGAATGCCGCAATCATCGGATAATCTGCCACAGGGAAACCGCTCGCAGTAAATGTAGAATACCCATTTCCGAAAGAGATGTTTCCATTATTATTAATGAAGCACTCTGTATGTTGTGTGCCATACAAATCGAATGTGAAAGGAAGTGTAATAATGTCGCTGTAGCCATCATCGTTTCTGAAGTCTGGGGCAACACCATTAAACATAGGTACAACTTGGAATGTTTCATCTAATTCGATCATGCAGTTGCAATCTTGAGCCTTGGCTGCAGATAGCATCAATGCGAATGCGCTAACAAGGAGTAATGTTTTTCTCATAGTAGTTTTGTTAATTGGTTTCAACTGACTTTCAGTCAATTAAAGATAAGACTATTTCTTGATATTTATAGTTGCATGATCCAGGTTTTTGAACATTTAGTGCACAAAAAAGGCCGCCTCTTATGGGAGACGGCCTTTTACTTTTCTTTCGAAAATATTAGTTCACAAAACGACCAGAGAATGTTCCCTTGTTTGTTTTGATAGTGTACAAGTAAACGCCTGTTGCCATTTGGCTCATGTTAATGCCTTGGAACAATTTGTTTGTTTGAAGAATGTTCTGACCATTGCTGTTATACAATGTGAACATTTCAACATTCTTGTCATCAAGTCCTTTGAAGTTCAAAATACCTGCATTCAAGTAAGCAACGATAGGAGTAGTAGCTGCTTCAGCAACTGAGGTTGGTGAACCGTTTCCGATTTGGATTACATATTCAGTTGTTGTAGAAAGAGCTGGTGTACCATTGTCTGTAGCTGTTACATAAATAGTGTACAATCCATCAGGAGTGTTCTCGTCGATGATTGCACCTACAGAGTAGTTGGTCAAGTCACGATCGTTACCTGAACGAGTTGGTTGGAATGTGTCATTGAATACTACCATGCCCACAAGGCTATCGTTTTCGTTAACAAAGCCAGAAGAATCAGTAACGTCATAGTCCAATTCTTGATTGATATCATCGTAGAAGAAGAACATCAAAGTGTCGCCTGCACCACCAAAAATGGTATCACAAAGGTTGGAAACGTTGATTGGGTATTGGTTTTCTCCAAGTGTGTTTGTAGAAAAAGTGATGTTAGAATAATCGATAAAGTCTACATCATCAGATTCACCGTAAGGTCCGTCATATGCTTCAGAAGCTTCGTTGAAGCGACCGATTTGAAGAGCGCTCACGCCGTCACCTGCGTTTGCTCCAACAGTTGCAGCTGTTCCCGTTGACCATTGCATGTCACCATAGCAGAAACTGATGGTATGACCATTTGCAATCAAATCGCTTTGACCATCAGAAATGATGATTTGAAAATCATTCAATTGATCAGCCATGTTTGGGAAGTACCCAACTGCGTTGTAACGAACGATCATTGCGTGGTCTGTAATTTTATAGTAAACCAGACCGCTTTCCATGTTGCGTGTGTCAACGTCTGCCCAATAAGCAGAGATCATTGGATAGTTGTTTACAGGGAAACCGCTAGAAGCGAAAGTGAAATAGCCATTGCCAAAAGAGATATTTCCGTTGTTATTGATAAAACATGAGTCATACGGTGTTCCATACAAGTCAAAAGAGAATGGCAAAGCGATTTCATCGCTGAATCCGTCGTCATTTCTGTAATCAGGAGCCGTTCCATTGCTCATTGGCACAACAGAGAATGTTTCATCTAAATCGAGCATGCAATTACAATCTTGTGCGTTTGCATACTGAATGCCTGTAAATGCTAGGCAAAGCAGGAGTAGAGATTTTTTCATTTTGTTAATTTGGTTATAGAGTTTTGGTTCTGAGGCACGAATATGAGAATAAAACATTGAATATCAAAACTCTCTCAAATTTTTATTAAAAAACCGCCTTGGCGATTTCTGCGGTGCTCTTTGCTTTACCCATTGTGTAATAGTGAAGCACAGGAACCTTCGCTGCCAATAATTCTTTTGATTGCTTAATGCACCACTGCACCCCAATCTCTCTTACCTCTGCATCAGATTTCGCTCTTTCTACTAGATCTACCAATTCATCTGGCATATCAATGTGGAAATAATGAGGAATAACGCTCAATTGAGATTTGCTCGTCAAAGGCTTTAGCCCCGGAATAATCGGTACATTGATGCCAATGGCTTTGCATTTTTCTACAAAATCAAAAAACTTAGCGTTATCGTAAAACATTTGTGTAACAATGTATTCAGCACCCGCATCTACTTTGGCTTTCAAATATTTTAAATCTGAATTGATATTCGGAGCTTCGAAATGTTTTTCAGGATATCCAGCAACACCTATGCAGAAATTGGTTCTTTGAACATCTTTCAACTCAGCATCTAAATAGCGCCCTTCGTTCATTTCAACCACTTGCGATACAAGTTCATTTGCAAATGCATGTCCATCATGCTCTGGTTTGAAACGGCCTTCGCTCTTGATAGGGTCGCCACGTAGAATAAGGACGTTGTCTATTCCCACGAAATTCAAATCGATCAATGCATCTTCAGTATCTTGTTTGGAAAAGCCACCACAAATGATATGTGGAACTGTATCTACTTGATATCTGTTTGTCACAGCCGCACAAATACCAACAGTACCTGGACGTTTTTTTTCTACTCTTTTTTCAATCAAACCATTGCCCGCATCACGAAAAACGTATTCTTCGCGATGATAGGTCACGTCAACGAATGCAGGACGGAATTCCATCAACTTGTCCATTGTTTCGAAAATGGAGGAGATGTTTTGTCCTTTTAACGGAGGTAATATTTCTAAGCTAAATAATGTTCCCTTCGCGTTTTTGATATGATCAATTACTTTCATTTTCTTAAATAATGTTTGGAGAAAGCCATTTGCTAGCTTCTGTGAGAGAGATGTTTTTTCTTTCTGAATAATCGCTTACTTGCTCTGGAGTAATTTTTCCCAAGCCAAAATATTTTGAATCAGGATGTGCGAAATAATATCCTGAAACACTTGCTGCAGGATGCATTGCAAGTGATTCTGTCAATACGATTCCTGTGTTCTTTTCTACATCAAGCAATTGCCAGATGGTGTGTTTTTCTAAGTGATCGGGACAAGCTGGATAACCAGGTGCAGGACGAATTCCGCGATATTCCTCATCAATCAATTGTTGATTGCTAAGGGCATCTTTTTGCTCATAACCCCAAAGTTCGGTGCGCACATATTTATGCAAATATTCTGCTCCTGCTTCTGCCAAACGGTCTGCCAATGCTTTAGCCAGAATAGAATTGTAATCGTCATGATTCTTTTCAAATTCGGTAACGATTTTATCCAAACCAAAACCTGCACTCACGGCAAAGCAACCTACGTGATCGTTGTCGTTTTCATTTGGTGAAATGAAATCGGCAAGCGCAAGATTCGGTTGTGAGCTTGTTTTTGAAGTTTGCTGACGAAGTGTAATGAATTTCTTATTTTCACTTGGTAGAATGATGTCATCTCCTTCGCGGTGTGCCTTGAAAATACCTAGCACAGCATTTAGTTGAAGCGCATTTTCATTCACAATCTTAGTCAATAAATCTTGCGCATCCTTGAATAGGTGAGTGGCTTGTTCGCCAACTACTTCGTCTTTAAGAATGTTTGGATATTTTCCATGAAGTTCCCATGTTTGGAAAAATGGCGTCCAATCGATGAATGGCACTACTTCGTTTAATGGAAT
>JBJOKO010000207.1:0-5302 GCA_046046035.1 Bacteroidota bacterium
TTCTCGATCGTCCGGATGATATTCGCTGCTACACTATTGATGAGCGTCTCGACCCTTCACTTTTCTTGCAAACCTATCAGCAAATAACAAACGAATACAACGCCACTGGATTCGAAGTTCCATACGATTCATATCCACTCAACATGCGATATAGTCCAGCATTCAACATTGGTTTGCAAATCAAATACAACACAACTAAATACTCTGCATTCCTTTTCAATTTTAATACAATGAAATTGAAAAGCGTTGATGTATTTACACTTCAGTTTGTAGGAACAAGCGTTCAACAAAATGCACAACAAGATATCCGCACATTCGAAATTAGCGGAAGCGAACAACGATTTGAAGCGAATCTCGGTTACCGACAAGGATGGGAAGTGAATCCGATGACCAATTTCTTCTTTCAATTTGGCGGCTGCATGCTCGGCACCAAAGTGGAAAAAAATCAACTTCGAATCGGCAAAAACACATACGACCTTTTTGTAGGTGCCGCCAACCCCGCACAACTTACTACTCTTCAAAACACCCCAACAGGCGTAGGTTTCGGAGGGTATTGGTCAACAGGATTCGAATTCTTTATAAAAGAAAGATACACCTTCGATATCAGCTACGGTATGTCAAGAGATAAAGTAGTCATGTTCTCCTACGAAAAAAACGTGTGGAACAAATGGCTAAATCTGACCTTTACGGTTGGATAGTTTGATAGTTAAACCAAATGAACACAAGTGAACACAAATGAACTCAAGTGAACACAAGTGAACACAAATGAACACAAGTGAACACAAATGAACACAAGTGAACACAAGTGAATTAATATATAACCAGTAACAAGTAACCAGTCACTAGTCACCGGTCGTCGGTCACCAGTCACCAGTCACTAGTCACCAGTCACTGGTCGTTAGAAATCAAAAATAAGAAATCAAAAATCAAAAATCGAGAGTGCGCTTCGCGATAACAGATATTGAAACCACAGGTAGTCATGCCTCCATGAGTAGCATCACGGAGATAGGAGTCTGCGTGGTGGAAAATGGCGAGGTTGTCGAAGAATTTCACTCTTTACTTCATCCCGGACCGTCGCTCCCACCTTTCATTACAGCTCTTACCGGCATCACTGACGAAATGCTCGCAAGCGCTCCATCGTTCTCACAAGTGGCTGATGAATTAGAAGCCATTTTTAGTGATGCAATTTTCGTAGCACACAATGTCAATTTCGATTATAGTTTTATAAAAGCTGAATTCGAAGGCGTAGAAAAAAAATTCAATCCACTCCGACTTTGCACGATTAAACTAGCACGAAAGGCATTCCCCGGAATGAAATCGTATGGTTTAGGAAATCTTTGTCGCGACCTCAACATCATCAACACCGCTCCCCACAGAGCGCTCGGAGATGCGCGCGCAACAACAACTTTGTTCAATCAATGCATCGAACGAATTGATGAGGCCGACATTAAAAAAATGCTTGGCAGAAATACTACCGAAGCATTTCTACCGCAACACATCGACAGAAAAGAATACGACAAACTTCCTGAACGAACAGGAGTCTATTATTTCCTAGACAAATCAGGAAAGCCAATCTACATAGGCAAAGCAAAGAATATCAAGAAGCGCGTTAGACAACATTTCGGCGGTCCACTGGAGTCATCAAAACTCCAAGGCTTTATCAAAGAAATTCATAACATCGACTTCCGCGAAACAGGACAAGAACTCATCGCCCTACTTTGGGAAGATGCTGAAATCAGAAGACATTGGCCAAAATACAATAGAGCGCAAAAATCAAGAGTTAACCGCTACGATGTCATTTCATATTATGATCAAAGAGGCTACCTCCGACTCGCTGTGCACAAATTTGTAAAAGGTCAACCCTTTATCAAATCATTCACTTCGTCGACCACAGCAAGATCTTGGATGATTGAACAAGCTGAAAAATATGAAATCGATTTGCGCCTCTGCGGACTCGATCCTTCGATGGAAAAAATAGAGATGCCAGATATTGAAGAACACAACATCAAACTAGAAGCAGCTCTTGAAACAATCAAAGAAGAAGAGAAAACCTACGTGCTCCACAACAATGGAAAATCAAAAGGTGAACGAGCTTTTATTCTAATAGAAAAAGGAAACTTCAAAGGATTCGGATTCGCTCCCTATGACTTCGCATTTATCAATGTAGAAGAACTCAAAGATTTTCTAGAACCCCTCCCCATCACCGAAGTCAACCAGTCAATAGCCCTAGCATACCTAGAAAACCCAAGGGGCTGGCTGTTGGTTACTGGTTACTGACTACTGGTTACTAGTTACTAAATACTAGTGACTATTTACAAAATTGTATTCTTTTTATACTTACTTGAATCGCCTTTTTCGTTAACTAGTAACCAGTAACCAGTAACCAGTAACCAGTAACCATCAACCAGTAACCAGTAACTAGTAACCAGTATCCATTCTGTAAATCCTCACCTTCTCCAAGGAGTTTTTGTCATTGAGTTGGTGGAGTAATTTATCAAACCAACCAGGTTCGATTGTCGTGCAGTATTCGAGCTGAGCGAACTGTTGAATGTACTGAATTCGCTCATCAATATTCTCGTCGTTGTAGAACAATATGTAATTCGGAATAGGCTTGTACTTCATTGTTCCTGCAAATTTCTTTTCAGCAATTGGCATTGTCTTGAAGTCATCTTCGATATTGATTCCTTTGCGCCACACATAATACCAAGCCCAATTTCCAGAATAGAATTGTGGAACTAAAGGACCTCCATCTGTATGTGTAAATTCTTGTACAAAGTTTTTGCAATCTCCTTGATTATACAAATACAACATCGCCTCTACTCTGCTTCGCTTGGAATAGGTCGTTGACAATACCAACAAGGCAACAGTATTAATCGCCCAAAACAAACTCCAAAGCACTTTCTGCAACTTTTCTCTCTTCATCCAAAAAGATGAAAACTCTCGGAATCTATTCCATCCAATTACACCCGCAATCACAAAAAATGGAAGCGCAGGAAGTATAAAGCGCTCTTGTCTATTTGGGTAAACAATATGAAACAGAATGAAAAAACCTACTGGCAAAACGATGAACAAAAGACGCTTCCATTCCTTAATAAATCCCCACAGCAATAACAAACTTACCGGAGGTAAAATGTAATACCCAATAAAACTCAAATAGGTCAATGGCGCTCCTGGATAATTCAAAGCGTTCTTCGCATTGTATCCAAAATAGCCTAACAAATGTTGGAATGGTTGTCCACCCCACAACAAGACATCATCGATCTGTGTCACGAAGAAAGCAGTGAATGCAAATGCTCCATAAACGATGAATTTGCCCCATTCTTTTTGAAGAACAAAAATGCTTCCGAGCAAAGCCACAATTAAAACAGTTTGATATCTAAAGCCCACTGCAAGCCCAAGTATAAAGGCAGCTAGAGCTAACTTTCCATAACTGATAGAAATCGAAGAATTCAATCCTTCATGAAATGTGATGGACTTATTTCCAAAAGGAATTCTCCACGTCACAGCATGATAAGCATTATTCTTTAATAACAAATAAACACCTGCCAACAACGGTGGTTGGCTCACAAATTCTACCAAATTTCTAACTGAAAAGTTGGGAACGAATGCGAGAAGAGCTAACAACAAACCGACTTGAAACGCATTCTTTTTTCCACTAATCAATAATGTAATCTTATATGCAAAATAGATAGTAAGCAAAGAGTACGATGCGTGAATAAGACGCATCAAGAACATTTGCGTATCCGGATTTTCTATTCCAAAAAAATTGAAGATTTTAAAAAACACAAAGAGAAAACCAAGATAGAAAAAGCTAATAGGTTCAGGACTCTCTCTATCATTTCCGACTCCAGGCATCCATTCATTAAAGTTGAATCCATCCGCCCAACTCGCTGAAGGTTCAATGGTCAGAAAGTGATCATCATGCATCATGTATCCTTTCGCAAAGAACACGGCAATCAATCGCACTAAAAATGCAATCACTATCAAAAAAGCCAACGGCTTCTCTTCCCTAAATCGAATTATTGCTCTTATCACTGGATATTGGTTACTAATTACTGGTTACTAACTACCGACGACCAACGACCAACGACTGGTGACTGGTGACTGGTTACTGGTTACTTCATTTGGGTTCATTTGGGGTCACTTGGGTTCATTTGGTTTAACTATCAAACTACCCCACGAACTAAACTTGAATCACTCCCGTCGAATACGCTCTTTCCGCGGGTGCGTTGTTTGCGGCTTCAATTCCCATACTTATCCACTTGCGTGTATCGAGAGGATCAATTACTGCATCGAGCCATAGGCGAGCTGCTGCGTAGTATGGAGAAATCTGCGAATCGTATCTGTCTTTAATTTTATTATAAAGTTCATCTTCTGCTTCTTTTGTAATCACTTCTCCTTTTGCTTTGAGAGAAGCTACTTCAATTTGAAGCAAAACTTTTGCAGCTTGTGCGCCGCCCATTACTGCCACTTGTGCTGTTGGCCAACCCACAATCAAACGTGGATCATACGCTTTACCGCACATCGCATAATTGCCAGCGCCATAACTATTCCCCATCACAATTGTGAATTTCGGAACAACACTGTTCGCTTGTGCATTCACCATCTTAGCTCCGTCTTTGATAATTCCACCGTGCTCAGAACGTGAACCAACCATGAAGCCAGTTACGTCTTGAAGGAATACCAAAGGAATATTTTTTTGATTGCAATTCATAATGAAGCGTGCAGCTTTATCTGCTGAATCACTATATATCACACCACCGAGTTGCATTCCGTCTTTCTTGCTTTTCACTATTGCGCGCTGATTGGCAACGATACCAACCGCCCAACCATCGACACGTGCATAGCAACAAACGATTGACTTTCCGTAGTCTTCTTTGTACTCCGTCATCTCTCCACCATCAACCAAGCGCTTGATAATTTCACGCACTTCATAGGGCTTCGATCTATCTTCCGGAACTAGTCCATAGATGTCCTTCGGATTCTCAATAGGCAAAACAGCTTTGATTCGATCGAATCCTGCTGTCTTCATATTTTTTCCAAACTTGTCTACCAAACTGCGAATGGTAGTCAAAGCATCTTTATCATCTTTCGCTTTGTAATCAGTTACACCGCTTATTTCGCAATGCGTAGTAGCTCCACCCAATGTTTCATTATCGATATCTTCACCAATAGCAGCTTTAACCAAATAAGAACCCGCAAGGAAAATTGTTCCGGTCTTATCGACGATCAAAGATTCATCCGACATAATTGGAAGGTAAGCACCACCAGCAACGCAAGAACCCATGATTGCAGCTATTTG
>JBJOKO010000208.1:0-5272 GCA_046046035.1 Bacteroidota bacterium
ATCAAAAGTCAAACATCAAACATCAACCCTAAAAAATCAAACCTCAACCCACTAGAACAAGCGCCCCGTGTCTGGTCGGCGATCTTTGCCTAGGTGTTTGTAGGTTAATTCTGTTAGCTGTCGGCCACGTGGTGTGCGCATTAGGAAACCTTCTTGAATTAAGAATGGCTCATACACTTCTTCGATCGTTCCTGCATCTTCTCCCACTGCTGTTGCTATGGTAGTTAGACCAACAGGACCGCCGTTGAATTTGTCGAGCATGGTCATCAATATCTTGTTGTCCATTTCATCCAATCCAAGCGTATCCACATTCAACGCATCAAGAGCCAATTGTGTAATATCTATCTCGATTGTACCATTGCCTTTTATCTGTGCAAAGTCTCGCACGCGACGTAACAATGCATTCGCAATACGCGGTGTACCGCGACTTCTACGCGCTATTTCGTAAGCTGCATCTGGTGTAATTTCTATGTTGAGCAATGCAGAACTTCGCTCAACAATATCTGTAAGTGTCTTTGAATCGTAATAAGAAAGGCGTGCATTAATTCCAAAACGTGCACGCAGCGGTGCTGTTAAAAGTCCACTTCGCGTAGTAGCTCCAACGAGTGTAAATGGATTGATTGTAATCTGAACCGAACGAGCATTCGGTCCTGTGTCGATCATCAAATCAATGGTGTAATCCTCCATTGCAGAATAAAGATACTCTTCTACAACAGGACTCAAACGATGTATTTCATCGATAAACAAAACATCATTGGGTTCGAGATTGGTGAGCAAGCCAGCCAAATCTGCAGGTTTATCGAGTACAGGACCAGATGTGGTTTTTACACTCACGCCCATTTCATTGGCTATGATATAGGCCAGTGTTGTTTTACCCAAACCAGGAGGTCCATGAAGCAACACGTGATCAAGTGATTCCTCACGAAGCTTTGCCGCCTTCACAAAAATTTGAAGGTTCTCTAATACTTGTCGCTGCCCCGTAAAGTCATCAAAACTTTTGGGACGCAGCACACGGTCAAAATCCTTGTCGGACGATTGTTCCGCTTCGTTACGAATATCAAATTCACTCATTGTTTCAAAAGTACAATTACTCTAGCTCTTTTCTGATAATTGGTTCAATCTTATCGAATAAAATTCGAAAGCGTAAAACGTAAACAGGAGCAGTAAAATTCTGTTCAATGTCTTTGCTTCCTCTCATTACAAGGCGGTAACCCAATCCAACACCAACTGCCACCCAGCCACCAATTTTATAATCTATTGCCATAGAAGGCTCATAAACGAATGCATTCGTTCGCCAAATTTTTTCTTTTGAATTACCCTCGGTTGGTCTGAGGAAAATATAGCCATACCCGAGATTCGCAACGACGATACTTTCCCATGGATATTTTCTAAAATAACTGTATTCTACAAAAGGACCGAAGTATCGCATATTCACTCGGCTTTCTCCTATACCGTAACCAACAGGGGTAGCTTGTTTCAAATCAGACAATAGCCAACTATATCCAACACCAATGATCATCGCTTTCTTAAAGGAAGCTCCCGCTTTGATTCCAGCTATTCTAGCGGATTGACCCGTGACAAATGAATTGCGTGAATCCAGTTTTAATGATGGACTTGGTTTTGATTTGAAAATATCCTTCAACGAGTCAGAGAGATTCACGGCTTGTGCTCCGCAAATAGAGCTCGTAAAAACGAACAATACGCTTATTCCATATCTCTTTACCCAACTCATTAACATACCGCGAAAATAGGGCATAAAAAAACCCTTCTCGAAAGAAGGGTTTTAAAATATTTTTTTGCTTAGTGAGCGTGTTCGCCCGGTTTAAGCGGAACCACTTGAGGAACGAAGTCTGTATCGTGCTCTGGGTTGCTGTAGTCATAAGCCCAACGGTGAACTTCTGGAATAGCACCAGGCCAGTTACCGTGAATGTGTTTAACAGGTGTAGTCCACTCAAGAGTGTTAGAACCCCATGGGTTTTGCTGAGCTTCTTGACCATACCAAATGCTATGGAAGAAGTTGAATATGAACAATACTTGAGCAAGACCACCAATGATAGCAAAAGTGCTAATGATTGGTTGAAGATCTTGAGTGCCTTCAAGGAAAGCAAACTCTGAGTAGTTATAGTAACGACGAGGCGAACCCGCTAGACCAATAAAGTGCATTGGGAAGAATACGCCATATCCGCAAATAATTGTCAACCAGAAGTGAGCGTAACCCAATTTCGAGTTCATCATTCTACCAAACATTTTCGGGAACCAGTGGTAGACCCCACCAAGCATACCGAAGATGGCGGACATACCCATTACGATGTGGAAATGGGCGACAACGAAGTAAGTATCGTGAACGTTTACGTCAAGCGCTGAGTCAGCAAGGATAATACCTGTCAAACCACCTGTAACGAACGTTGATACAAGACCGATAGAGAACAACATCGCAGGAGTAAAGCGAACATTACCTTGCCACAACGTAGTGATGTAGTTGAATGCTTTAACTGCTGATGGAATTGCAATAAGAAGTGTTGTGAACACGAATACAGAACCGATGAATGGATTCATACCAGTTACGTACATGTGGTGACCCCAAACGATGAATGAAAGGAATCCGATTGCTAGGATAGAACCGATCATCGCTTTGTAACCAAAGATTGGCTTACGAGAGTTTGTAGAGATAACCTCTGAGCTGATACCAAGTGCAGGAAGAAGTACGATGTATACCTCTGGGTGACCTAGGAACCAGAACAAGTGTTGGAACAAGATTGGAGAACCACCAGTAACGTCAAGTGGTTGACCATCGATAAAGATATCAGAAAGGTAGAATGCTGTTCCAAAGCTGCGGTCCATCAAAAGAAGAACAACGCAAGACACAAGAACTGGGAATGACAATACACCAAGGATTGCAGTCACAAGAAGTGCCCACATTGTCAATGGAAGACGTGTCATAGACATACCTTTCGTACGAAGGTTAACGATAGTAACGATGTAGTTCAAACCACCAAGAAGTGAAGACGCTACGAACAATACCATTGAGATCAACCAGATTGTCATACCTGTTCCAGAACCTGGCATTGCTTGTGGCAATGCAGAAAGTGGAGGGTAAATTGTCCAACCACCAGACGCAGCACCACCTTCAACGAAGAGAGAAGCTACCATCAAGATACTTGATACAAGGAAGAACCAGTATGAAAGCATATTCAAGAAACCAGACGCCATATCGCGCGCACCGATTTGAAGAGGAATAAGCAAATTCGCAAAAGTTCCAGACAAACCACCAGTCAATACAAAGAATACCATGATTGTACCGTGGATGGTAACCATAGCAAGGTATGCATTACCGTTCATTACTCCGTTTGGAGCCCATTTGTCGCCTAGGAAGAAATTCAAAATTCCAAAGCTTTCTCCTGGCCATCCTAATTGAAGACGGAAGAAAATTGACAACATCACAGCGATGACACCCATAAAAATTGCAGTTACCAAGAACTGCTTAGAGATCATCTTGTGGTCTTGAGAAAAAATGTACTTGGAAATAAAACTTTCCTCGTGATGATGAGCATGACCATGATTATCATGTCCATGTGCGTGATTGTGTTCTGCAGTAGCTCCCATTTCGTATTCCTCTGTTAAGGGGTTTTTTTATTTCTTCTGTGCGATTAGTGATTAGGTGCAGTCATTGCTGCTGCAACCATTGTAGTGTCAGCTTTAGCAGCTGGCTCATCTTTCTTCGGCTCTTCAGCTGGAGCGATGTATGTTTTTTGTTTAGCCAACCAAGCAGCATAATCTGCTTCGCTTTCTACAACAATAGCAATCTTCATATTGTAGTGAGAAGCGCCGCATACTTTATTGCAAAGAAGAATATAGTCAAATTTATCATCACCCAATTTCGCGCGCATATCCGCAGTGGTGATTGTTGGCGTCATTTTAAAACGTGTTGGAACACCAGGAACGGTATTCATTTGCGCTCTAAAGTGAGGCATATAAGCTGAGTGAATTACGTCTTGTGAACGGAACAATAATTCAACTTCTTTTCCAACTGGAATGTGAAGTTCTGTATTTACAACTTTGTCATCCGCTGCAGCTTCCCATTCACTAATGCCGGTAACTGGATTCTTATTTTCTTTCAAATCCAAAAGACGTTGTTTCGTGCGTTGCAAACGATATAGCTTCTCTGTTTGAGACTCTACATAGCTATCTGGCCATACAGGAAGCAATTCATTTGCTGCCATATCCGCTTTCAAACCTTCGATTTGCTTATCAATTGAATCTACTTTAGAGCGAATGTTCTCTTTAGTTACTAAACCAAGTGGGTTTGTGCTTGGATCGATAAGATTGTATGAATATGCACCGAAAGTATTGTTGTCACCAGGGTAACGAACAATCCATCCGAACTGCTTAGAGTAAACTTCAATTTGAATCGCATCAGCAGAAGCTTTACCTGTCATATTATTCCAAGTAATCAACCCGTAAACGATGATGAAAGCCATAGTAACACCAGGAACCAATGTCCAAATCATTTCAAGCTTATTGTCATGAGCGAAGAAACGTGCTTTGCGCTCTGGACGATAGTAGTACTTAGCTGCGAAGTAGAACAACAAGAAATTCACTACAAAGAAAACGATAGTGATGATGATGATATTAATATTCATCAAGTTGTCGTACTGAACACCGTGAGCTGATGCCGCCTCTGGTAATTGAATACCGTAAGCACCATATAGATAGATGACCCCTGCGAAAAACAGGAACATCCAAATCAACATCAAGTTGGCCTGAAGCTTATTGTCGTTCGTTGAGATCTCCTCTTCGCGAGCTTTTCTCATCGATCGTGTCAATTCGTATACTTTGGTCAATTGCGCAATAGCAATAATCGCTAGAACTATGACCAATAGAATTAAAAGTTTCATGTCTTTATCTTTTTACTTCTCGATTCTTGTTAATTGTATGAGCACGTATTAAATGCTGTGATGCTCACTTTCGTCAAAGAATGGGTGTTTCACAGCTGCCAATTTCGCTTTTGTAAGTGCAGTAAGAACAACAAATACAAACAGACCTAGGAAGCCGAGGAACATTCCGATTTCAAACCACCATCCGAAGATTGAGTGGTGATGACCTTCTCCAAAACCGAAATTCAAGTGACCGTGAATAGTTCCAGGAATTACAGCCATGTACAAGTCAGCAAAGTGACCTAAGAAGATGATAACACCAACTCTTGTAAGGTACTTTGTATTTCTTTTTGCATCGCGAGAAATCAAGGAGTAGAAAGGAACAACAAAGTTCACAG
>JBJOKO010000209.1:0-5271 GCA_046046035.1 Bacteroidota bacterium
TACTTGTTTTACGTGATGTTCTCTATCGCGCAAATCAGGCATATCGCTGCGAAGTAATTTAGAAATACGATTGCGAAGATCTCGTGTTGCTTTCTTTCCATACCCCATAAGAGGATTGAGTGAATCGCACAATAAATCTTCTAATTTGAATGGAAGATTCTCCAGATATCCGAGGATGTGAAGTGCTTTTAGATCAACAATTTTATCGCCAATGGCAACACCTACTCTCGGCAATTGACTTTCCGTTCTAAAAATTCCAAATGGTAAGTTTTGAATTGGGAAGTCGCTGCCGGCTGGCACATCTACCCATGATTTTAGTTTCGGATCGTTTGCTGAAATTTCCATAAATAAAAGTATTCTAAATTATGTGCAAGGTATCGTAAAGATTTGAGATTATGTTTGTCTCAGATTAAAAAAATGGTGCAAAAAAAGACGAGAATAATTGCGGTCTTGGGAATATCATTCCTGGTAATTCATTTTGCCCTAACAAGCATTTATTCAATGGATTTTCTTGTGCTGCCTCGCAGCGTGCGACAAGTCAGTCAGATTTATACCGTACCCTTTTTTCATCAAAACTGGAGCATGTTTGCCCCAGAAGTTCCTGAATATGATTTGCAATTGCAATACAGATTCCCCACTAATGGTGTGTGGTCGGAATGGAACGAGACTACTGAAAGTTGCGGTTATGACTACCGCGACCGTGCAGAATACATGGAACAAAGCATCTGCAGTGGACTAGCCTATCAAGTAGCTCAGAACATTTATTTTGAAAATGGCGTTCGCAAACTCGATCGGATTGAGGCTGGATTTGATTATGGAAAAGCGTTGAACTATGCGCTCAAAATGCACCAGCATTATTATTCAAAAGAAATAGAAGATAGTCTTCAGATTCGACTTCAATTTGTATTCACACCAAAACCTGGTAGCACAGAAGAAAAGACGGATTATTTAGAGTTCAACACATTTATAATCCCTGCCCATTGATGAACAAAGTTTGGACATGGATCGACGGACTCTCTAGCCCTTATGCATATAAGAGCGGCTTGCGCATCTTCACGGCGTTGGTCTATTTGTGGTTTGTGATAAGTGCCTTTCTTGTTTGGGATATACGAGAACTTATCTGGGGTCCGAAAAGTGTTTTGTTGCGCTTTGGAATGCAATCCGAATTGAGTGTGACGTATGCGTATTCGCTGATGTTTCGTCCTGGTTTATTCCCGTATATTTTTTATCCCCATGTCATTGCAGCGGCGATAAGCATTTTTGAATTTAGGTGGGTTTTTATTCCTAGAATCATTACATGGATAACTGGAATTCTATTGATATTCGCGGGATTCAACGCGTTCAATGCAGGATTCATGTTCATGTTATTGCTTGCGTTTTATTGCATTCCAATCAACACATCACGCAATACTCCAATTCAAAATACCATCAATCATCTCGGCGCTTATGCAGCGATGATTCAGATTGCATTAGGTTATGGTTTTTCAGCTTTGTATAAACTCAGTGGAGAAATGTGGCCGAGTGGTGAGGCAGTATATTATGCATTAGAACTGCGTCGTTTTTCAACCGATTGGGTAACGCAATTGGGCATTACCAAACAGTATTGGTTGATGCATTTATTTACTTGGATAGCGCTTGGCTATCAAATGCTATTTCCGATTGCCGTGTGGTTCAACAAGTCGCGAAAAATCTTGCTTTGGATAGGCGTAGCAATGCATGTGTCTATTGCGATAGTCATGCACTTATGGGATTTCTCTTTAGCGATGCTTTTCAGCTACGCTGTTTTTCTCAAGAAAAAATAAGGATTAAAGAATCGAATCAACGATTTTCTCAACGGTATATCCTTCAGCTTCCGCTTTGTAATTTCTTACGATACGGTGACGAAGAATTGGTACTGCTACAGCTTTGATGTCTTCGATATCTGGGCTGTATTTACCATTCAATGCAGCGTGGCATTTAGCGGCAACAACCAAGTTTTGCGAAGCACGTGGCCCAGCGCCCCAAGAAAGGAATTGATTGATCATTTCAGGCGCATTTTCGCCACCTGGACGTGTTTTGCTAACCAATTTCACAGCGTACTCAATTACGTTATCAGTAACTGGCATTTTGCGAATGAGTTGTTGGTAGAAAACTATTTCTTCACCAGTAATAACTGGATTGACTTGAACTTTTTTATTGGTGGTAGTACTTCTAACGATTTCCATCTCCTCATTGAAAGAAGGATAATCTACCCAGATGTTGAACATGAAACGGTCGAGCTGTGCTTCTGGCAAAGGGTACGTACCTTCTTGTTCGATTGGGTTTTGCGTAGCAAGTACAAAAAAAGGAGCAGGCAATTCGTAAGTGTGTCCTGCAGCGGTAACTCTTCTTTCTTGCATCGCTTCAAGAAGAGCAGACTGTGTTTTAGGAGGAGTACGGTTGATCTCATCCGCCAAAATGATATTGGCGAAAAGAGGACCTTTCACAAATTTGAAATGGCGTGATTCGTCAAGTATTTCAGAACCGATGATGTCGCTTGGCATCAAGTCGGGAGTGAATTGAATTCTATTGAAAGTAAGTCCGAGAGAGTTGGCGATAGTGTTTACCAAAAGGGTTTTAGCCAAACCAGGCACACCAACTAGAAGACAGTGACCATTTCCGAAAACGGAAATAAGAACATTCTTTACCACATCATCTTGACCGACGATTGCTTTTTTGATCTCAGCTTGAAGTTGAGCGTATTTTACTTTTAAAGAATCTAAAGCTTCCGCGTCTGAGTTGAATCTTATTTCTGCCATAGTAGTATTTCCTTCTCTTCGTTATAAATGCGAATATAATGATTGCAATTAAGGTTTGACCTTTATCCAATTGAAATCGTATGGACAGCCTTGGTATTCTGCATTTACATTGATAAATGTGTTGCTAATGGTTTTGCGCACCCATTTATCAGTAGCTTCTTGATTTATAATCTCATCCGCCATTCTTTTGAAAATCTCGTAGTCGAGGGTAAGAGAAGCGCGGTGAGCAGGAATTCGATCGTCTAATTTGTAAAGGACATAGGCTTGAGAACCGTCGCGCTTTTTAATTAACACTGGTTCAGAAAATTGTCCAACCTCAAGATTCATCAATACCAAGTTAGTTTCTGGATCGAGGTCAGCAACGCTATGTTTAGTTCCAATATAGGCATCAGTAACACGACCTTCTTGGTTCTTGGTGTCTTTATCAGTGCTGTATTTAACAGCAGCCTCAGTGAACTTGATGTTGCCATTCTTGAGCTCGCTTGTTAAAGAATCCAGTTTCACTTTTGCGGCATCCAAATCTTCTGGGTAAACCTTCGGAGAAACGAGCACGTGACAAGACTCATAGAAGTCACCACGAATTTCTACGACTTTCACGAAGTGATAGCCATATTCAGATTTAAACACGGGAGTATAAGAACCTTCAGGTGTGTTAAAAACAGCAGCTTCATACTCAGGAACGAAAGAACCTTTTCGCTGAAGAGGATAGCATCCGCCTTTGTATTTAGAACCCGGATCTTCGCTGTACTTCGCGGCAACCAAAGTCATTGATGTTTTTCCATTAATAACAGCTAAGCGTAAAGAGTCCATTACAGCAATGGTGCGCTGTACTTCTGATTCACGAAGCTCTGGGTCAATTACAATTTGAGAATACTTCAGTTGTTCATTGATCAAAGGAAGAGAATCCACAGGAACAGAATCGTAATATCTCATTACATCTGATGGAGTCACCTTTACATCCTTTGTGATTTCGCCCTGCATTTTTTGAACGAGCAATTGGTCTTTGATCATATCAAAGTACTCCTCTTTCATTTGCGCAGTTGTCTTTCCGTAGTATTGTTCGAATTGCTCAGTGCTACCAAACATTTGAACGAAATAATCCAAACGACGAGACACTTGTTGATCTACCTCTGCGTCTGCAACTTCAACGCTATCGATTTTTGATTGGTTGAGAAGTAGTTTTTGATAAAGAAGTGTTTCAACAACCTTACATCTCTCTTCTGGGCTGATATTGGTTGTCTTTCCTTGAGTCATTTCAAGAATAGCAGATTGCACATCTGAATGAAGTACGATCTCATCGCCTACAACAGCAATAATTTCATCTACCATTTCACCTTGAGCGAAAAGCATCGAAGGGAACAGGAAAAGGACGAAAAGTAATTTTCTCATTTTTTATTTAAGTAGTTCTCTACCTCGTTATTTGAAACAGCTTGTTGATACAAGTCTTCTTTCATTTTGGCGATGAGATCCAATTTTCTTTTATTAATAATCATGTCTTTAATTCTCTCTCTTTCAAAACTGAGAGGAGAGCGACTGCCACTTAATTGATAATCTAGAAATGCGATCAAATGGGTGTTTCCATTCTTTTCTACTTCTACACTTTTATTTCTTGTAAGGAAAGACTCCACATCAAAAACTTCGATTGGAATTTTCTTTACAAGATCTTCCCATAGCATCCAATGATCTTCATCGATGTAGTAGCTCGCTTGCTTTTCAATGCATAGAGCTTCCCATTTCAAATAATCTTTTGGATCTGAAGAGTAGAACAGTTTTTTCAACTGTTTCAAATCCTTGCTATCCGAAGCAAGCGCGCAGAACTTAACTTTAACGATGTAGTCTCGAAGTTCGAAATTTTGAATATTATCGTTGTAATACTTCTCAATTTCTTCATTCGAAACGTTCGTGTCCAGTTGCTGTCTTACGAGTTCTTGTTCATAAGAGTAAGTCAAAAGCGTCTTTCGATAATTCTCTATGAGTTCTTCAAAATTCTTTTGTTCCTCAGAGAGATTCTCTTCTGCCTTTTTTACAACAACTTGATCTACGATCCAATCTTTCACATACTTCTCGCCCAGCATCAAACTATCCTCTGGAGAAGAGTCGTCTGGAATGATGTCTTGAAGTTCTGTTAAGTAAAGTACCTTATCACCTACTTGTGCTATTATGGCGTCTGAGTCTGCCTTATTGTTACAGGCAAACGCAAAAAAAATAGCTGCTATGTAGAGTGAGTATTTCAAATTATTTGATAGAATGCAGTACGTCTTGGTTGATTGTGAATTTGTATTTCGCTCTCAATTCTTTGATCCATTGCTCTTCAAGGTAAGTTTGGTAATCTGATGTTACCAATCCTTTTGATTCAGTCAATTTCTTCGGAGTTGAAGCTACTACATTTTTCACCAATACAATTACAACTTGATTGTTGTAGTTAATATTCTCGCTTATCCCTTCTTTCCACTTCACTTGTTCAAGAATTTCTTTATCTTCTTTAGCAAACAAT
>JBJOKO010000210.1:0-5190 GCA_046046035.1 Bacteroidota bacterium
TAGCGTCCGAGATTTCTCCTAATGAAGCTCTCTTACGCGCCGCATCAACAGCAATCTCAAGTAAATTGCCAACTCAGGATTTTGCGGCTTCAGCAATTTTTTCAAGAGCCTCTTTGCATTCAGTTTCATTTCTTTCTGAACGCAATTTTTCAAGTCTTTCTATTTGAGATTTGCGAACAGCTGTATTATCTACTTCGAGAATATCAACGCTTGTGGCGTCTTCAACTTCAAAAATATTTACACCGATAATTTTGTCTTTTCCACTGTCGATGCGCGCTTGTTTTCTCGCTGCAGCTTCTTCAATGCGTAATTTTGGAAGGCCAGCTTCAATCGCTTTTGTCATTCCTCCCAATTCCTCTACTTCTTGAATAAGCGCCCATGCTTTATCTGCGATTTCTGCTGTTAGTTTTTCAACGTATTCAGAACCAGCCCAAGGATCAACCGCTTTACAAATATCAGTTTCTTCTTGAATAAATATCTGTGTATTCCGTGCAATTCGAGCAGAGAAATCGGTTGGCAGTGCTATAGCTTCATCAAGTGCATTCGTATGTAAAGATTGCGTTCCTCCGAAGGCAGCAGCCATCGCTTCAATGCATGTGCGAGCCACATTGTTGAAAGGGTCTTGCTTTGTCAAACTCCAACCTGAAGTTTGACAATGTGTTCTTAGCGCTAGTGATTTTGGATTTTTCGGATTGAATTGTTGAAGCAATTTTGCCCACAGCATTCTAGCTGCGCGCATCTTCGCTATTTCTTCAAAATGATTCATTCCAATAGCCCAAAAGAAGGAAAGTCGTGGAGCAAAATGATCGACATCCATTCCAGCTTTTATACCTGCGCGGATATATTCTAGTCCATCTGCAAGAGTATAGGCCAATTCCAAATCAAGCGTGGCGCCGGCCTCTTGCATATGATAGCCGCTGATAGAAATTGGATTGAACTTAGGCATGTGTTTCGAAGTGTATTCGAAAATATCACTTACGATTTTCATACTTGGAGTTGGTGGATAGATATATGTATTTCTAACCATGAACTCTTTAAGAATATCATTTTGAATAGTGCCACTCAGCAATTCAGGTTTTACACCTTGCTCTTCCGCAGCAACGATGTAAAAGGAGAGAATTGGAATAACAGCGCCATTCATAGTCATAGAAACAGACATTTGATCAAGTGGAATTTGATCAAATAGCACTTTCATATCTAGTATTGAATCGATAGCAACACCAGCCTTACCAACATCACCAATAACACGGGGATGATCAGAATCGTATCCTCTATGTGTAGCGAGGTCGAAAGCGACACTTAGTCCTTTTTGGCCTGCTGCAAGATTTCGTCTATAAAAAGCATTTGACTCCTCTGCCGTGCTGAAACCCGCATACTGTCTGATCGTCCACGGACGAATGGTGTACATCGATGCATAAGGACCTCTCAGAAATGGAGCTGTTCCTGCACCAAAACCTTCATGTGCAGAGGTCTTTTTTACTTCGGTGGAAATAGGTAAGTCTACTTTTGAAAAATCGATTTTCATTGTTTCTCCTCCTCTATTTTAGTTTCAAAATCCGCCACTAATCTATCTTTTGAAGCATTATTCAAAGAAATTTTTTCTGTCTTGTTGGGATATTTATTTACACCCAAAAAGACTTTGCTTCCATTTTCAATCGTTTTTTTCATTTCAGAGATACAGTGAGTCAAATGACTATTCCATTCTTCTGAATTATCAAGTGATTCATTTTTTGCTTGCCAGTACTGAAAGCGTTTCCAAGCGTGTTCTGCCAATTTATAAGTGATTTCCTCTATATAATAGGAACCTTTTGAAGCATCTTGAAGTTGATTGAAATAACTTTCTTCTATAAGCAGGTGTTGAATATTTCGAGCCCATCTTCTTGACTCACTTGTTGTCAAGCCCAATGATGTTTCGAATCCTAGAACTTCCAGAGTATCGGTTCCGCCTATAATAGCGCTCATCGATTGAGTGGTAGCGCGAAGCATGTTATTGTGACGATCAACGCTGGATTGGTAGAATGAAGATGTTTTGGAATCTATGCGAATTGAATTTACAACATCAATTTCAGGATCAAATGCTTTGAGCACTTGCGCCCAAAGTGTTCTAAAAGCCCTGAGTTTGCCTATCTCAATAAAATAAGATGGCTCGGTTGCAAAAGAAAAACGAATTGAATTTGCTGCAGTAGATAGATCAACCCCATTCTCTATTAATGTTTCTAGAAGTGAGGTTCCTTGACTTAATGCATAAACGATGGAATGGCTTGCATTGCCCCCTTGTTTTTGAATTTTGACAGCATCAATGTTGAAGAATTCAAAAGAACACTGGGTTGATTTCAATAGGTTGATACGATTTGAAATCTCGAACTGATCGGCATAAGACAATAAACCTCCAGTCAAAAGAGTAACGTCTACTCCTTTAGATTTACTGTATTCAAAGAAATCACTCACCGTTTTGTGAGTTGCAAATTCCCCACTAAAAAACACTAGAATGTACTGAGTGAAAACATCTTTGAATAGCAGATTGAAATCTACATCAACATTATCATTGATTATTACTTCTATAGCATTTATGCCACCTTCTAAAGATTCAAGAATTGTTCTATTGAGAGTCTTCGGATCATTATAAACAAAAGACTCTTTTATAGCCCATTCAGAAGAGGATTTGGCTACTACTTTCAGTTTTTGATTGGCTTCTGCATAATACGGTTCGATGCTTAGATTATCATCAAAACCCCAGATTAATGAATCGTAGGCTTTATCGCCCAATTCTTTAATAACTCTTTTTTTCCAAATTTCTATTGAAGAATTGGAAAAATCGTTGAAATCCAATGTCTGTTTCATCGCTTCAAACTTACGCCGTTCACTTGAATTTAGAAAGAGCTTAGCTCGAATAAATTCATTGAAACAGCCAAATCACCCAAAAAAGTAGTGAAAATTTGGACGGAATCGTAGTGATTTTTTCTTGAAAAAAAACAGTACGAAATAGTAAAAAATATCGCTGAAGTTACTCTTTCGGAGTATCAAGCTAAAAATACGCACTTCATACCTCAAAACACCATTCAGATAGCCCTTAAACCCCTTAGTATCATGCGATATCCCATTGGTCTATTCTTTTTCCTTGTTCAGCTAAAATGTATTGAAATGGGCAATAAAAACCATTACATTTAAGCAACCTTAAAACGGGATTAACAGTATATAAAATAGATTACTTAAAAAGTGGATTTATTTACTGGATACTAACCGTTTCTAGACTAACTGCATTATAACCTAATATCGCATGGCACATTCTACTCTCCCTTTGCATGATGCACAGCGCTTACTGATGAGTGATTACGGCAGCTTTCTTCTTATTGAAGAATGGCGCCAGGAATTAAGAACAAAAGGACAGTTAGTTCGATTCTACGAACTGCTACGCAGTGAGTCTCGAAAGAAATTGATTGATTTTCTTAGTGAATGTGAAGATGCTCAGGATAACCAAGAGCGTGAAATTATTCTTACCTACAATAGAGGTTTTCAAAATCACGGTTATTTCAGACTTACCAATATCTCTCATCCTGACCTAGCATTGCGAGGTCTTGTGTTGTTTGTTCGAAACATTTCAGATGAATACAATGCTTTCATAAGGTTAGAAAAGGTTGAAAGTGATGTTAGAAGTTTCTTCGACTATTCTCCACAAGGATTCATATTTAGTAAAGAGGATGACATTGTATATATGAGTCCTCGAGTGGTTGATCTTTCTGGAATGACCACATTCAACAAGGGTAAATCTTTAAAAGATCTCATTCCACAAGCTGCTGGCCAGAGTATGGCTACACTTCGCAGAAAGAAAAACCACCCAAATAATGTAACGATTCAATCTCGCCTTGGAATGACTGAAGTGGTGAATGCCTACATTCAACCTTTTCAGATCAAAGGTGATACATTTAAGTTCATATCTCTTTCAGAAGCCAATAGCAGTCATAAAGTTGAGAATGATCTCATTCGCTATTTAGTTGGCTTCAAGCAAATTGCTGATAGCGTTCCAGGTGTCCTATTCCAAGTTTGCATCAAAGAAGACGGCACAACTAGTTTCTCTTATTTCTCGGAAGCATGTTCCGAAATACTAGGTTTTTCAGCTGATTCGTTGCGTACGAATCCGCAGTTAATCAAATCAAGAATCAACGAAAATCATTTAGAAAAACTAAAGCGTTCATTTGTGGATGCTATTAGTAGTAATAGTATTTGGGAAGATGAGGTTTCTTTTACTTTAGAAGATAATTCTGAACGATGGTTGCGCGTTAGAGGCGCCATTCGCATGACTGAAGGCAATTACGAAGTATCGGGAATCATTCACAACATCACCCAAGAGAAGAATGAAATTGCCAAGCAATATCAAATAAAACAATCTCTATTAAAGCTGCATAGAGAAAATGCAGTGCAAAAAGGGGATATTAATACAACTTATCGTCTGATAGTTAATGCAGTGAAAGATTGTATTGGAGCTGACCGAATTTCATTTTGGTATTTTGATGAGGTTCATTCCACTGTGACGTGTGACTATGCGCATACATTCCATGGAAGATCTATTCCAGCAGGAGAAATGCATCAGAGAATTGAGTTTCCGGAATTTTTCGCTGCAATTGAAAAAGACAATGTTCTTATTGTTAATGATGTGCATGTACACAAACATGCATCAGCACTTATTAATGATTATCTAATTCCACATAATGTTGGAGCCTTCATAACCACAACTGTAGTTCACAATGGAAGTGTAGTTGGTGTTATTCAAATAGAACATCTAGGAGGTGCGCGCATTTGGCAAGCCCATGAACTTCAATTTATCAGAAACATTTCTGAATTGCTTTCCTATGTTCGTTCGGTTAATGAAAAAACAGTATTTGAAGATGAATTGATGTACTTGAATACTCACTTGAGTCAATTGGTTCAAGTAAGAACAATCGAGTTAACCAATCAACGTCAAGAATTGGAAGCAAAGAACCAAGAGATTACAAGTTCTCTTCGTTATGCAAAACATATTCAGTCGGCTATTCTTCCAGACGATGATTTTTTCCAAAAATTATTTGAAGATTCATTCGTCTTTTATTTACCAAAAGACATTGTTGCCGGAGATTTCTACTGGTGTGATAAGAGTTCTCATAAAGATGAACTGTCAGGTGATTTCAAAGAGACTCTATTAGTTGCTGCATGTGA
>JBJOKO010000211.1:0-5184 GCA_046046035.1 Bacteroidota bacterium
AGTAGGTGATGGGTGCACTGTAATAAGGTCTTTCATTACAGTAGTAGTCATCATACCATCTCTCTTATTAGTTACAGAAAGAGATACTGAGTAAACACCTGGTTTGGTATACTTATGCTTTAGGTTAGAACGTTGGTCGAAGCAGTTGTCACCGAAGTTCCATAGGTAGCTTCCTTCTTTCGGACCATTAAGCGCAGTGAATTCAATTTCGCCACCAGCACAAGTGCTCTTCATGTTGATTTGAACAGATAGAGGGCTATTTCCAGAGCTCACAACGATTGGGGCATTTTCATCCACCATGCTGTTTGAAGCAGAAAGTGTTTCGTTTTCCGCCAAAATTGATGGAATAGCAACAGGTGAGTTATTCGCTACTACACTACTATTGCGATTTGAATCAGCAAGAAGGAGTGGTGTAGATACAAGGGCATTATCATTATTAGCTAAAGCATTAGCTTGTTCCGATGTAATGTCGTTAGAAGTAGATTCAGTAGTTGATGATGAACCAAGAAGAGAAGAGTTCACGACGTTTTGATTGTTTTCAAAACGAGCGATAGAACTTGCTTTTGAAGCAGAAGAAGATTTGAAGGCATAGCCATAAACTGTCCAAGATCCAACAGCCACAAAAGTGCAAGCAGCAATAAGAGCCACAATCCAAGAATTATTAGATGTGCCTTTGTTATCTAGTTTGTTCTCCAGCGCATTCCAACTATTTTCCTCGTAAGGAAGTTCAAAATGATCTAGTGTCTGTCTTAACTTTTCTTCAAAAGGGGTAAGTGTCTTACTCATCGGCTTTCCCGTAGTTCTTTAAAAGTATTTTTTTCATGTTTCGTTTCGCTTTCGCGAAATTACTCTTTGAGGTTCCTATGCTAATCGACAATGCTTCCGCAATGTCTTGGTGGGTGTAGTTTTCAAAAACATAGAGGTTGAATACTGTTTTATACGCTGGCGATAACTGTTGCATCGCTTCGAGTATTTGTTCGGGAGTGAAATCGTAATCTACACTCTCAACATCAGCTTCATCTTCTACTTCGTCTTCATAATCCTCAATACTCATAGAGCCATTGAGAAGGAGAAGGTCGTTTTTTTGTTTTCTAAATCTATCTATCGACAGATTTACCATAATTCGTCTAACCCAGCCTTCAAAAGACCCAGCGCCGGAATATCTTTCCATGTTTTGAAAGACTTTTATAAAGCCTTCTTGGAGGACATCTAAAGCTTGGTCTGTATCCCTTGTGTAGCGCATGCAAACTACCTTCATTTTACCGTAAAGCAGTTTATACACAGCCTGTTGAGCCTTCCTGTCCCCTTCGAGACAGCCCTTAATCAGCTGTTGTAATTGCTTGTCTTCTACCACGGAATACGTCTTTTAGACGGCAACCAATTAAAAGGGTTGCCACTTACAAATGTAATTCATCCGAGTTTTTTTCAAAATATTATGTAAAATACTTCGTTTTTAGGCGTTTGCAATTTTTAGAAAATTTGTTTCGCGCTACATTTGCGGCATGTCAAAGAGAGTTGTTGTAGGTCTTTCTGGTGGGGTCGACTCTAGCGTTGCCGCTCACTTATTAATAGAGCAAGGATATGAAGTCATTGGGATTTTCATGCGAAATTGGCATGATGAATCTGTGACGATCAACAACGAATGTCCATGGATAGATGATAGCAACGATGCCATATTAGTGGCCGAACATCTCGGAATTCCTTTTCAAGTTCTTGATTTAAGTAAGGAATACAAGCAAAGAATTGTGGATTATATGTTCCGCGAATATGAGTTGGGTAGAACACCTAACCCAGATGTGTTGTGTAATAGAGAAATTAAATTTGACATTTTTTTAAAAGCCGCAATGAATTTAAAGGCGGATTTTGTGGCGACCGGTCATTATTGTCAAAAGGATGAAATCGTTGGTGAGGACGGGAAAACTACATACAGATTGCTAGCTGGTGCAGATCCAAATAAGGATCAAAGCTACTTTTTGTGTCAACTATCTCAAGATCAATTGGCCAAGTCTTTATTTCCAATTGGTCATCTTCAAAAGCCTCAAGTTCGCGAGATTGCAAAAGAAATTGGCTTACCGACAGCCGAAAAGAAAGACAGTCAAGGGTTATGTTTCATTGGTAAGGTAAAACTACCAACGTTTTTACAGCAACAACTTCAACCTAAGAAAGGAGTGGTAATCGAAGTGCCTGCTTCTGAAGAGCTTTTCCCTGTTTACAGAAAAAATCCAGTTTCAATAGAAGAAGTGAAGGAAGCATGCACACCTTATTCATTTTCAAAGGAAATGGGTAAGAAGGTGGGAGATCATAATGGTGCACACTACTATACTATAGGACAACGCAAGGGACTTGGTGTAGGGGGAAAAGCAGAACCTCTTTTTATTGTGAATATTGATACTCAGTTAAATATCGTGTACGCAGGCCAAGGAGAGGATCATCCCGCACTTCATAGGAAAGGGCTCTTTATCGAAAACTCTGAAATTCATTGGATTAGAGAAGACTTGAAGCTAAACGCTGGAGAGTCAGTGCGATATCTCTGTAGAATTCGCTACCGCCAAGCATTGGTTTCGTGTATGCTTTATAAAGAGGAAGAAGGACTCTATTTGGTTTTTGATGAGACTCAACGTGGGATAGCGAAAGGCCAGTTCGCCGCATGGTACGATGGCGAAGAACTCATAGGTAGTGGGGTAATTTCTTAGCTTTTCAACAATAAGCAACCTTTTTTCTTAAGTGATTGTCATTCAATCATAAGTTTGGGTATATTGCCTTGCTTTACCACACCAAATAAACCTTCAATTATGAGAAAACTCTTTACATTTTTGACGGCATTCTTCATGCTGTCTTCAGTGTATCAAACGTCGGCTCAATCAGAGTGTTCAGTCGTTTCTTACACATTAACCCCAGGTATGTTTGCCAATGAAGTTAGTTTCAACTTAGTTGCCCCGACAGGAGAAGTTATTGCTTTCGGTCAGGCAAGTTATAATTTGAACTATACCGGAACTTGGTGTCTTCCTGATGGTTGTTACACTGTTCAAATGAATGATACATTCGGTGACGGTTGGAACAACGCTACTTTGACTATCAATACAATGAATGGTCAGACTTATCAAGGTACTTTCACAACGGGCTACAGTGCGTTGTTCAACTTCGGTGTCAACACAGAAAATTGCGGGTCTGAGGTTGTCGGTGGTTGTACAAACCCAGTTGCATCAAACTATGATCCAGCTGCTTCAGTAGATGATGGTTCTTGCATTATATATGGCTGTACTTCTAACACTGCCATTAACTATAACGCAGCTGCAACTATTGATGATGGTTCTTGCGATTATTGCGATGGAGTTGGTTCAGTTGTTTCAACACTTTATCTATGCACTTTCGGTAATGCGAATAACGTAGAACTTCAAATTGTCGATTCTCAAGGCAATGAAGTAGCTTACGTTTATGGTGGTGTTTCTGCGATTCAGTATGTTTCGCTTTGTCTGCACGCAGGCGAGTGTTACACAGCTAACATGATTAACAACCAAGGTCCTAACGGATGGTATGGTGGTTATTTCTGGATCAATGGTGGTGGTGCGCAATACATAAATGATCAGCCAAATGCTACTTCTCAGTTTGAAAGTGTGAACTTCAGCATCGATGGTACTTGCGGACCGATTGCTGGATGCACTGATCCAAATGCTGACAATTATGATGCAACAGCGCAGATTTCAAATGGCTCTTGCGTATACTCAGGTTGCACTGATCCAAATGCTTTGAATTATGATTATCAAGCTACAACAGACGATGGTTCTTGCCAATATTGCAACAATCCTGGTTCTGTATTAGCAAACTTATATATCTGCACTTTCAGCAATGGAGGTCAAGTGGAATTCCAAATCTTGGATGACCAAGGAAATGAAATTACTTATGTTAGTGGTTTGAACAACGGTGCTATTTATAATGCACAAGTTTGTCTTCAACCAGGTACTTGCTACACTGTTAACATGATTAACAATGCTGGCCCTTATGGTTGGTATAACGGATACTATTGGATTAACGTAAACGGATGGCAAGTAAGCAATTCGTCTCTTCCATCAGGTTCTGCTTTCTCATCTACTATATTTAGCATTGATGGAACTTGTGGACCAGTTTATACTTTGGGTTGCACAGATCCAAATGCTCTTAACTTCAATCCTGATGCGAATCAAGAGGATGGTTCTTGCCAATATCCAGTTTGGGGCTGTACAAATCCTGACGCAATCAATTACAACGAACTAGCTACAGAAGATGACGGTTCATGCGTTGTTGCTGAAGATTGTTCCGAAAACCTTGTAGTATTTAGCCTTGGAGGCAGTGCTTGGAATCAAGAAATGTCTTTTTATCTTTTAGATGAAAACGGTCAAGTTGTTGCTTCAGGAGCAGGTGAAAGCGTTTCATATGCTTGCCTTGCTGATGGTTGCTACACTCTTGAAATGGCTGACTCATATGGTGATGGTTGGGATAATGGAGCTCTTGAAATTTCAGTTAATGGAGTGCCTAATTTCTACTATACATTCTCAAATGGTACAAATTCTCAAGCTACATTTGGTTTGAATGCTGAAGGTTGCGGTCCGGTTGCAACTGTTGGTTGCACTGATCCAAATGCATTGAACTATAATGCTTTCGCAACTATCGATGATGGTAGCTGCTACTACGAAGAATCTTGTGATGGTACTTTGATCAACATTTATATCGAAACTCAAACATGGGGTTCTGAAGTGAACTGGTCAATGGTTTCGGCTGATGGTGCAATTGTAGCTTCAGGATCTGGTTATAACAGCTGGGGATCTTACTACACTTCAGTTTGCTTGCCAGTTGGTTGCTACCAATTTGTAATGAACGATACATGGGGTGATGGTTGGAATGGTGCTTACTATATGGTATATGGTGAGAACACTTATTCTGAAGGTTCTCTTCTTTATGGATCAACTGCTACAGATTTCGTAGGTGTAGGAACAGCTTGTGGTGAAATTGCTGGTTGCACTGATGCAAGCGCAATGAACTTCAATCCCGCTGCTACTTATGATGATGGATCTTGTATGTACAATGATAACGATCCATTCAATGGTGAAATGCCAGGTATTCTTGAAATCGGACTTACTGTATTCCCAAATCCAACTAACGGTGGAATGGTAGTAGATGTAACTGATTTGAATGCTACAGAAAACATTA
>JBJOKO010000212.1:0-5123 GCA_046046035.1 Bacteroidota bacterium
CTTGTAAACCAAATAATGGTCAAGAAGATGATAAATGAACTAAGCAGATTTCCGAAGTAGAGACAGAAATTGAGGTAATAATCAAATATAATTTTACTCAACGGAGCTTCCGATTTCACGAAGTCATCCACATTTTCACTGATATCAAAAACGACAGCAATAATCACGAATGCGCAAATCATGAAACCAAAGGTTCCAAGAAACTTCTTGATGATATAGAGGTCGAGTTTTTTTATCACAAACGTTGGGACAGTATTGGAACTATCTCATTTTTCCATTGGGCAAATGTACCTTCAATGATCTTTTCACGCGCTTTTCTAACAAGTCTTAAGTAAAAATTAAGATTATGAATCGTAGCGATTTGCATGGCCAGAAGTTCTTCCGCTGCAAATAAGTGACGTACATAAGCTTTCGTATAAAAGGAATCCACATAGCTTTCGCCTTCTGAATCGAGTGGAGAAAAGTCATTTTCCCACTTTTTATTGCGCATGTTCATTGTGCCTTGCCAAGTGAATAGCTGTCCGTTGCGGGCATTTCGTGTTGGCATTACACAATCAAACATGTCGACACCTAGTGCGATGCACTCTAAGAGATTTGCAGGAGTTCCTACTCCCATAAGGTATCTAGGCTTATCTGCAGGAAGAATGCTGCAAACAAGATCGGTCATTTCATACATCACTTCGTGAGGTTCACCTACGCTCAAGCCTCCGATAGCATTTCCTGCAGCGCCTTTTTCAGCGATGTATTCAGCGCTTTCTTTTCTCAAGTCAGCGAAAACACTGCCTTGAACAATAGGGAAGAGGTTTTGATAATGTCCATAATGAGGCTCAGTTTCGGCCATGCGTGAAAAACAGCGGTCGAGCCATTTATGGGTTATTGCCAATGAGTTTTTTGCATAGGCTTTTTCGCAAGGGTAGGGAGGGCATTCGTCAAAAGCCATGATGATATCCGCACCAATAGTGCGCTGGATGTCCATTACATTCTCCGGAGTGAAAATGTGTTTGGAACCATCAATATGTGATTTGAAAGTAACTCCAGCCTCGTTGATTTTTCTATTCGCAGAAAGAGAATACACTTGGTATCCGCCGCTATCAGTCAGAATCGGACGATCCCAACCGATGAATTTATGCAATCCCCCCGCTTTGCTCAAGGTGTCCATACCTGGACGCAAGTAGAGATGATATGTATTTCCAAGAATGATCTTGGCATCAACATCTGTTTTAAGATCTTGTTGAGTAATAGCCTTCACGGTACCGACTGTACCTACTGGCATAAATATCGGAGTTTCAATTACCCCGTTGTCCGTAGTTATTTTACCAGCACGCGCCTTAGATCCGGGGTCGCTATGCTGCAATTCAAACGATAATTCCTGCATCGCCGCGAAGATAGTTTGATAGTTTGATAGTTTGGTAGTGCGGTAGTTTGGTAGTTTGATAGTTTGATAGTGTGGTAGTTTGATAGTTTGGTAATTTTATCGATTCGGCAGTTCGTTTCTTAGCCCCAGAGGGGCGAAATATTAATAGCGAAGGGGAATATAGCACGTCCGTTCCCAGCCCCAGAGGGGCGAAATATTAATTGCGATGGGGAGTGGCACGTCCGTTCCCAGCCCCAAAGGGGCGAAATAGACGATGGTGATTTGTAGCATGTGGTAAGTAGCAGGTAGTAAGTAATAGGTGGTCGGTTTTGTCACTAGTCACCAGTCGTTAGTCACCTATTTGTGACGTTTCGTCAGTCCGCGAAGTGTTTGTTGTGACTTTTTGTCTGTTTTCGTGCTTTGGTATTTTCATTGACTAGCGGCAATCAAACAATAAAAAATTTATACAACATGTATCTCACAAAAAACAACATCTTCACTCGTCCAGCTAACCGCAATTCATTCTTTGATGACGCATTTGCACGCGAATTCTTTGGAGGTGATTTTAAGAGCAAAGCAGTTTCAACTCCTTCGGCGAACATTTTAGAAACGAAGGATAAGTTCTCAGTGGAACTATCTGTTCCGGGATGGAATAAAGAAGATTTCAATATTCAAATTGATGGCAAGACATTGATTTTGTCTGCAGACAAGAAAGAGGAAACTCGTGAAGAGGGTGCAAAATGGAATCGTAGAGAATTCCGTCAATACAGCTTCAAGCGCATGTTTGAACTTTCAGAAAATATCAATACAGCGGAAATCGCTGCAAAATATGAGAACGGTATTCTTTCAGTTGATCTTCCAAAGAAGGAAGTGGTGAAAGAGGAAACAGCGAAAAAGATTACCGTTTCATAAGTTAAGGTTTAGAGGTTTGTAGAATTAGTTTTGATTATTTGGTTAAGTGAAAAGCCCTCCCGTCATTGACGTGGAGGGCTTTTTTTTATTTTGGTTTTTTTAGATTGGAATATTCAATGTGGCCATCAGTTCTTCCACTGAACTTTCGGAAGGCAATCCAGGATCGATGTGCATGGCAAGTGATTTTTCGACCACAATTTTTTTTGTGAAAAAGTGAATCGAAGAGCTTGTTTTAAGGTCAGCGATGAGAAATGCTTCTTCTCCTATAGGCAAGGGACCAATTGCATAACAACTTGTCGTTTCGTCGAAACCTCCGTATAATACTGCATTTAATCGAGGTAAGTAAACCGACACTTTACCGTTTTTGTAACCGTCGAAATGGACAAAAATTTTAGTCACCTCTTGCGTTCTCTGAAAACGATCGCAATTAATGAAGCCTGTTTGTTTGGCATTTAAAGCCTTGTTAAGTCGTTTTTTGTCTTCTTTTCTTCGCGAATTAATTAACCGCATTTTTTCAAATTCCTCCGATGACTTTCCGTTTAGCGAACGATTCAGATTCTTTTTTACAACGGTATTTTGCGATTTGAATTCAATTTCTTTGACGTTAAGATTTGGCTTGGAATAGTATTCTTGGAAAAAGTCAAATTCAGGTTTTTCAATTATTGGAGTTGTCGTCCATTCTACGCCGTTTTCTTGAGCAATTCCATAGAAAATTTGCATGTCCTTTTCTTGTTCAGCTTGGTCTTTAAATGAGATTGAATAGGATTGATTTTCGTTTAAAATTAGTTCTTGTTGGTTTTGATCAAATGCCCTTAATTCAATCATACCTCCACTTTCAAGTAATTTGTCACCGCAAACTGTGCTCATTCCATTCTGGATACATTTAGAAACTGTATAATATTCTTTGAGTTCGATTCTGACTTCTTCGTCTGCGGTTGAATTGGAGCTAAATAAATTGGCTGGGAACTCAATCAACGTGCCTTCAACGCCTTCAATGATGTTGTATTTTTTTGGATTGATAAAGTGAACTTGTGGTGTTTCTTCTAAATTATTCAAAAGCCATTTCTCTTTGCTTTCATCTAGAATGATGATTTCAACCCTGCGGTTTTGACTCAAGCAATTCTCGTTTTTTACATTACATAATGGCCAATCTTCGCCAAAGAATTTGAATGTAATGTTTGCAAAACCATTGGTGCGGAGAAATGTGGAAACAGTTGCATTTCTTTTTTTAGAAAGCTCGATGTTATATTGGCTATCCGCATCTGAATCGGTATGTCCACGAAGAAGTACAGGTTCGTTTTTCAAGTGATAATGTGATAAAGCCCAAGTCTCCAATTTTTGTTTTTCGCTTTCAATTAATTCATAAGATGCTTTGTCAAAATGAAGCACAAAGTCTACTTCTTGGCCTTGTGAGAATATATTTAGGCTTAAGATTACTCCTAAAGTAAGGATGGTTATTTTCATGGTGTTTTGTTTTGATTAAATGAAAAAAGTTCCAAGAGCAAGAAAATTGCTCTTGGAACAAATACTTATTTTAAACAGTTTTTGGTTTTAGATCAAGAAGTCGATCTAGTTCTTCTTCGGATACAGGTAATGGCTTAATCACTATTGGCATAGCTTCTGTCGCGTTAACTTCATGAGAAATGAAATAGCTCTGTTCTCCTTTTTTTCCTTGAACAAAAAGTTCGAGCTTGTAATTCAACGGAACATTGTAGAAAATGTGTTTTTTAGTCTCAACATTAAACGCATTATTGGAAGACATTATACTATTTATTTCTGGAAAAAACAGATAGACTTGGACGTTGTAGTCGACATCAATGTCAACAGTAATAGTTCGTTTTGCTGTTGATTGGATGAAACGATCACAGTTTATAAATCCGCTGCCACGCAGTCGAAATGATCTATTCATTTTTTCAGTGTCACTTTGAAATTGCTTATTTTTTTTCTGAAGTTCTAATACCTGTTTTTGGTATTCTTCATTTATTTTCATCTGTGTTTTTACTACATCTTCTTTTGCTTTTCTTTCCTCTTCTTTTGCCTTTCTTTCCTCTGGGGTCATAGCTGCAAGCTTTTTCTCATATTCCAACTTCCATTTTTTTGCCTCTTCATCTTGTTTCCTTTTATTGTCTCGCCCAATTTTTTCCGTTTGCAGTATTAGATCTTCAATTTCTTTACGTTGAGCAGAGGTTCGTTTTTCATCCGGTGTATCGCGTATACGTTTTATTGCTCTACTATTTTCTGGAGTAACAAGAACACTAACCCAGCCCAATTTTGAATCGTTAAATACAATGATATCGCCTTGTTTAGCCTCAAAGTATCCGCAGTCAGCGCAAAAAAAGCCATTTAGTGGTGTACTATTAAAGTCGCGCTTTGGAGTAGTTTGCCAAAGCATTTTACCATTTTCAACATTGCCATAAAAAAGTTGCATGCCTTCTTCGTTTTCGGCTTTGTTTTTAAAAGAAACTAGAGATTCATTTTGTGGCGAAATTTGAAGTTCTGTTCCAGTAGAATCGTACGCTCTGAGTTCAATCATCCCACCGCTTTCTAGCAATCCATCAGATGTTTCCATCGTCATTCCGCTCTTGATGCAATCTTTGACGGAGTAGAACTCACGTAGTTCGACACGTACGTTCTCAACAATCTTACCGCTGCTATTGACAAATGATTTGCTCGGAAACGCCAGTTTTGTTCCTTGCTCACCTTGTACAATGTTATTCTCAGAGGATTTAATGAAATTTACTTGAGGTGATTCTAGTAGAGTGTTCTGCGCCCATTTCTCGTTATCCTCTTCCAGTAGGAGAACTTCCACACGGCGATTTACACTCATACATTTCTCATCCTTCTCATTGCAGATTGG
>JBJOKO010000213.1:0-5095 GCA_046046035.1 Bacteroidota bacterium
CGTTCATTTAGTATTGATGAAGCGATGCGATATAGCGGAACGCTGCAAGATCCTTCTCGTATGGCACAGAACTACGCTGGCGTGAGCAGCGCAAACGATGATAGAAACGATATTATCATTCGTGGGAATAGCCCAACGGGAGTGCTTTGGAGATTGGAAGGCATTGATATTCCAAGTCCTAATCACTTCGCAACTGTTGGTACTACCGGTGGTCCAATTTCATTATTGAATATTAATAATTTATCGAATAGCGATTTTGCTACAAGTGCATTCTCTGCAGATTATGGAAATGCTTTGGGAGGTGTTTTTGATTTGCGCATGAGAAGCGGTAATCAAGATAAACGAGAGTACATGGCTCAAATGGGGTTCAATGGATTTGAGCTTGGTGCTGAAGGACCTTTCAAGAAAGGAGGAAGCGCTACTTACCTTGTAAATGGTCGTTATTCTTTCTTGGGAATTATGTCTTCGTTGGGCATTGATTTCGGCACTGGCTCTGCGATTCCGGAGTATCAAGATTTATCAGTGCGATTGGATTTTCCAACGAAGAAAGCAGGAAAGTTTACTGTCTTTGGTATTGGCGGAACAAGCTTTATTGATTTCAAAGGCACAGATGCTGATGAAGGAAATTTGTATTCTGACGATCGCCAAAACCAACAGTTCACAAGCTCTACAGGCGTTCTTGGTGTTTCTCACACGTATTTTTTCAATGAAAAAACTTTTGGGAAATTAGTGTTAGCTACATCAACAGGAGGAACAGAAGGCTTCACTGATACGCTTGATGTATCTGATAATCCAACACGTTATTATGGTGTTTTTCAGAGACAGAATAAAGCAAGTGCGCATTATTTCGTCAACTCAAAACGCAATGCGAAGAATACTATCAAAGCCGGTATCATGTATGATCAATACTTCTTTGAATTGCGTGATAGTGTTCTATATGAAAGCACGTATTATTTCAGACAAAATGATTTTAAGGGAGATGCAGGTTTAGCACAAGCGTATATGCTTTGGCAGTATCGTCCTACAGATAGATGGACCATTAATTCTGGATTGCACGGACAGATGTTTTTGTTGAACAATAGCGTTGCAGTAGAGCCTCGAGTAGGTGCACGTTTCGCAACGAAGCCTGGACAGAGTTTGAATTTCGGAGTGGGGATGCACAGTCAGTTGCAACCGATTCCAACGTATTTCAGCCGAGAAGAATTGGACAATGGCGATGTAGTTTCAAACAACAAAGAACTTGATTTCAATAAAGCCGCACATGCTGTTGTGGGATACGATATTCAATTGAATGAAAGTGTTCGCATCAAGATGGAAGCGTATTATCAATATTTGTATAACATCGCTGTAGACCGCAGCAGTTCTGCCTTTTCAGTGTTGAATACTGGTGCTGATTTTACATTCCCAAACAATGGTGACTTGGTGAATGAAGGTAAAGGTGAAAACTATGGAGTGGAACTTACAGTAGAGCGTTTCTTGAATAAAGGATTTTACTATTTGCTGACTACTTCAGTTTTTCAAAGTAAATATGAAGGCAGCGATGGAGTAGAAAGAAACACTGCATTCAATGGAAATTACGTGGTGAATTTGTTGGCTGGAAAAGAGTTTAAAATTGGAAAAAATCAAAGTTTAACTCTTGACACAAAAGCTTCTATTGCAGGCGGAAGACGCTATACTCCGATTGATCTGGAAGCATCGCGTGCTGCGGGTGAGGAGATTCGTCCAGAGGAGTTGAGCTTCAGTGCACAATACGATCCGTATATGAGATTTGATTTCAAAATTGGATACCGCATGAACTTCAAAAAGTTTGCACAAAGTTTCGCGTTTGATATTCGAAATATCACCAATTACCAAAACGTGTTTATGTCTAGTTATAGCACTAGAAGCGGGGAGATTGAGACAACTTATCAAACTGGATTTTTCCCTGTTTTCCTTTATTCTGTTTACTTTTAAAGAATAATAGTTTTTAAGATTTGAAAAGTCATATTGAAAATATAAAGAAGAGTTATTGCGAAAAGCCGAGCGACAAGAAGTTGCTCGGCTTTCGCGATTGGCCACTAATCTTGATTGGCGTGCCTTTGCTGGGTTTTACAATGCCCATTTTATTTATGGGGTTAACCTTCCAAGAGGCATGTTCTTGTTTTTTTAAAGATGGACTTTGGTCTATTTTCTTCACCGGATTATTCTGGTTGGGAAACAGACAGATTACCATTTTTTTTAGAAGAATGTTTCCGTCGCATTCTGATTTGACGAAGCGACTTTTAAAGCAACTTTTTGTTACACTGATCTTCACATTTTCTCTGTCATTCATTATTGGTGCGCTGGAGTCTTACGCCGGCGCGTTTACTGAGAATGAGGTGAAGAACAAGGGTTTGCTTCAAACATTCCTAATTAGTTTTTCTGCAACCATTTTTGTCGTGACTATTTATGAGGCGGCGTACTTTTTCACTAGATGGAAAGAGTCCATTGCGGAAACAGAAAAGTTGAAAAAAGAGCGAATGAGTTCTCAGCTAGAAGCTTTGAAAAATCAGGTGAATCCGCATTTTTTGTTCAATAGTCTCAACACCCTTGCAAGCATTATTCCTGAGGATCAAAAAAAGGCGGTGGAGTTTGTGCAACGCATGAGCACGGTGTATAGAAATATTCTTGATTTGAACCAACGCCAGGTCGTGACGCTGCGCGAAGAGTTGGAATCATTGAAAGATTATGTCTTCTTAGTTCAAACAAGATTTCCTGAAAACTTGAAAGTGATTTATGAAATTCGAGATGAAGATTTGGATAAATTTCTTGTTCCAATGTCATTACAAATCTTGGTTGAAAATGCCATTAAGCACAATGTAATTTCAATGAAGAAGCCTCTTGAAATCCTTATCAAGTCTAGTGATACAGAGGTTTTGGTAGAAAATGAGTTTCAACCAAAGCCACAAGAACAGAATGGAACGAAGACGGGATTGAAGAATATTGACAATCGCAATAAGTTGATTTTTGATAGAAATATTATTGTGGATGTAACCGAACAAACATTCGGTGTGAAAGTTCCACTTGAAAATATTGAAGAGAAATGAAAGTAATCATCATTGAAGACGAAACACCTGCGGCGAATAGATTAGAGCGCATGCTCAAAGATTTGAAGCCCGGCATCGAGATATTGAAACGCATGGATTCGGTAGAAGATTCTGTGGAGTGTTTTAAGCAAAATCCTGAAGTGGATTTGATCTTCATGGATATTCAACTTGCCGATGGATTGAGTTTTGATATTTTCAAATCAACCAATGTTCCTGCGCCTGTTATATTTACAACGGCCTATGATCATTACGCAATCAAAGCTTTCAAGGTAAATTCAATTGACTATTTGCTCAAACCTATTTCAGATGAAGATTTGAAAGGGGCAGTTGAGAAGTTTGAATTGATGAAAGGAAATTTGAAAGACAGCAATGATGATTTGCGTGCGATAGTAGAATCTGTTCGTTCAGAACAAGCTCATTTCAGAAAACGTTTTTTGGTGAAAACCGCTGGAAGATTGGCGTTTGTTCCCGCGTCTGAAGTAGCTTATTTTTTCTCTGAAGAAGGAGTGACATTTATTTTCAACGCACAGAATGAGCGTTATCTACTTGAGAATACGCTTGAGGAGTTGGAAGCACAGTTGGATCCAACAGAATTTTTTAGAATAAATAGAAAAATGATTGTCTCTACAAGCAGCATTGCGCGAATAGAGCCATTTACCAATAACAGATTGTTATTGAATTTGAGTCCTGATTTTTCAGAAGAAGTAGTGGTGTCTCGTCATCGTACGTCTGAATTCAAGTCGTGGCTTGATTCTTAGAATCTGTATCGAAGACTAATTCCGCCGTTGGTCATATCCAATCGATCAATGATTCCGAAGTTGTATTCCGGTTTGACATCAACTGACATTTGAATAGGGATAGATCTAAAGAAATATTCTAGTCCGAGTATGGCATCGCCGCCGAAGAAGTAGGCATTTCCTGCAACGGATTTACCTAAATCTGGATGAGTGCTTGCGATTGGGTAGAATGATGTGTGTCCACCAATACCCATATACCATTTGAGGCCTTTGACATCTTGGATTTGCATGTGATGTTCATAGAGTCCTGTGACACTGAAGCCTTTCCAACGTGTGAAAACGATGCCTTCAAAAACGTGATGATCTGTGTAGAAATACTGTCCCGAGATTCCGGTACCAGTTCCAAGACGTGCGCCCACGGCGTATTCTAACATTCCAACTTGTGCATTCACACAAACTGAAGTCAATAGTAATGAAGCCGAAGCAATTAGGGTTTTGAGTGTCATGTGGATTTCTACGAGAGAAATCCTCAATAGTTGCTATTCGAAGACAAGATTGTATTTCTTCCCAAAATCCTCTTGCATTTTCAAGAATTGATCTTGTGCTGCTTTAGAAGAGTCGTGAATTCGAATTTGAGCAGCGAAGCTAGTATCTACCATAGCTGGTGAGATGGCGCTTTCATCGAGCAATTTGATATCTAGAAGCTTTTTATATTCAGCGGTTACAAGTGAATCGTATGTTTTGAAAAGGCTACGAGCAGCGTTTTGAAGAAGTGGGTCACTTTTGAAAGGACCGATGCTATCAAGGGCGAGAATACTGCGTTTGATGGTGGATTGCATGTCGACATAAGAGAACTCGACCATGTCTTTGGAGGCAACAGAATCTACATAAGTAGAGTCGAAACGATCGAAAGAAGCGATGATCTTCTTTTGATGTTCAATGATAATATCGTTGTACTCAGCCGCTTCTTCTGCCTTTCGAGCACAAGAACTGAAAATAAACAGTATAGAAGCAGCCAGGATGAGGTTAAGGTTCTTCATATGGCAAATGTACACTAGTGTGACGGGCATATAGGGTCTAGGTTGCTTAATTGTGTCCATGAAATTATCAATTCATAGCTTGGAGTAGGACTTCGTAGTATGGTCGACGGATCATTTTTGATTTGAGCCAGCAGAAAAAAGTGATGGCTTGAGTGTCTTCTTTGTAGTCGGGCCAGGCCATATTCGCTTTTTCTACTTCAATGGCAAACTCGGGTATTGCAACGCGTTCAGGTTGTTCGATAATTGTTTTTAC
>JBJOKO010000214.1:0-5043 GCA_046046035.1 Bacteroidota bacterium
GGAAGGCGAAAATCAATTTGAAGAGGATTCACTTTCCTATAATTTCAAATCAAAAAAAGGGATGAGTTATGGCGCCACGACCCAACAAGGCGACATGATTCTTATAGCAGGCGTTTCAAAGAAACAAGCCAATAACTGGATCGATATCGGAAATGGAAAACTAACCACTTGCGATAATCCAAACCCACACTATTACTTTCATTTAAAAAAGGCAATTGCGATTCCTGATGAAAAGGTGGTCAGCGGACCTCTGTACATGAAAGTTCGAAAAGTTCCAACGCCACTTGCATTGCCTTTTGGTTTCTTTCCAAATAAAAAGGAAAGTTCTCACGGAATTCTTTTACCAGGATATGGCAATGGTAATGAGCGTGGTTACTTTCTTCAAAATTTGGGTTATTACATTCCTATCTCAAAACATTGGGAAACGAGTTTCTTGTTTGATGTCTACACACGTGGTTCTTGGGTGGCAAGAAATAAAACGAACTACAAAAAGATTTACAAATATTCAGGTGGCTTCAATGTGAGCAGAACCGTCAGCAAAACTGGTATTCCAGAATTGAATACCGATGCGAAGTTGAAGACGTTTAACGTGCAATGGAACCACGCTCAGGATGCGAAGGCTCGTCCTAATTCGCGTTTCAATGCGAATGTGAATGTGGGTTCTAGTAAGAATTTTACCAATAATTTGAATAGCTCGCAACAAGATTATTTGTCTAGTACTTTTCAATCATCTGTTCAATGGAATAAAACATTTCCAGGAACTCCTTTCGCTCTTGGTGTGAGCGCTAATCATTCGCAGAATACACAAACTAGAATTGTGAATGTTACGCTTCCAGCGGTAGCATTGACTATGTCTAGGGTTAATATTTTCAAGAAAGTATTTGTAAAAAATCCAATCGGATTCAATGCTTCAGGCTCACTCGAAAATTCGATTTCTACTCACGAGAGTAATTATCAATTTAGCAACTTAAATTACTTGAGCGGCATCGCAAAGAATGGAGCGAGTTACAATGGTTCTTTGAGCACGAGCTTGAAATTACCAAAAGGTATTTCATTCAATCCAAGTGTGAATGGAACTTGGTTGTGGACATTTAAGTACTTGCAGAAAAGTTTGGATGAAACAACACAAACAGTGTCTTCTGATACGTTGTATGGTTTCCGTCAGAATTTGAATTGGAATACTGGTGGATCATTCAATTGGCGCTGGTATGGTACCTACACACGAAAAAATCCAGATAGAAATGTAAAAGCAATTCGTCACGTAATTCAACCAAATGTCGGAGTGACTTATACTCCTTTCAAGACTGTGGAGCGCTATGGTTACTATGGCGATGATGGAAGTTTTCTTGGTTATAGCGAATGGGATTTGTCGAGATATATTCCTAGCGAAACAAAAGAAGCATTCAGAGTAAATATTGGAGTTACACAAAATGTAGAGGCGAAGGTGAGGGATAAATCTTCTTCGAAAGTGGCCTTCAAGAAAATTAAATTGATAGAGAGTTTCCGATTGAATACTGCTTACAATGTAATCGCAGATAGTTTGAATTGGAGCAATCTTTCAGTTAATGGATTTACCACCATTGCGAAAAATACGACCTTCACTTATTCGGGCACATTTAGTTTTTATGAGGTAAATGAGAAAGGTCGTGAAATCAATCAATTCGTTTGGAATAACGGCGGACTTCTTCGCAATGAAGGATCAACATTTACTTTGACAACGAGACTCTCTGGTGGTTCGAAAGATGGAACGAATAAGAGCAAGGACATGACTTCTGCTGAAGAAGATTATGTTCAACGAAACAGCAATAATCTTATAGACTTATCTATTCCTTGGACCTTGGATTTGAATTACAACGTTCAAGTTTCGAAGCAATGGAATGATGAGCTTATTGATTTTGAGTCGACAATTATTCAAAGCGCAACATTCCGTGGTAGTGTTAATGTGATGCAAAAAGCATCCATTAATTTTGATAGTGGTTACGATTTCGAAGCAAAGGAATTAACGCCAACAACAATTGGAATGACCTTCGATCTGCATTGCTGGGAGCTTACAGGAACATGGGTTCCTTTCGGAACAAGAAAGTCCTACATGGTTCAGCTAAATATCAAATCACAAATGCTAAAAGACCTCAAACTCCAAAAGCGAGGAAACTACGGGGACCTACTTTACTAGGGCTGCAGTATGAAGTATGAAGTATGAAGTATGAAGTTTGAAGTATGAAGTTTGAAGTAATTTCAGACTATACCCTTGATGCCTAAAGCTTATAGCCTACAGCTTAAGGCCAAAAGCTAATAGCCAACAGCTAATAGCCAACAGCCAATAGCCTAAATCCCTACCGCCAATTCCACCCAGATCAAAAGGAATGCGCCTATTGCTGCGATGACTAATGCAATTTTTTGATTTCTTGATTTTGCTTTTCTTAGAATAAATTCAATTGCTGTTCCTACACCTAGAAGTAAGAGCCCCATTGCGATAAAATCGAGTGCGGTCCAATTGACTTCTGCAGTGAACTGCATTGCAACGAATGGAATCAAAAGCAAAGTTGCAATAATACCGAGGAGGATTAAAAATCGTTTTTTGGTCATTGTGTTATCACTAATTGGTTTTATAAAATTAGCGATTTCAACGAAAGAACCCTGATTTTTATTCCTCCAGTATTTTGCAACTTATGTTAATCCACTACTGCTGTATCGAATGCTCCGTGCACTGCTGATGACATTGCTGATGCATGTGCATGTGATGTCTTCCAACGGTGAGTGAAAGGGTGATAAAAGCTATGGCTGCGCTTATGAAGCCAATTGCGAATTTAGATTTCTTGTTCATCTTTTTATTTTCTGAAATGTGTATTGAATCTGTGGATTAGCAACATCTGTTGCCCATGCGTGATTTGAATTGCGTGTATTCTTCTTCGTTCATTGTTCTGATTTTATCAGCAAATGCGAAGTTGTGCATACCGCCCATCGGACCGTAGTGTCGCGCACGATTCATCCACATCATTCTACCCATACCAAATGGAGTGAAGATGAATTTCAGAGTAAATACAACCAAAAGAATTGGCCAAGTGAAGAATAGGACTGTGCCAAACAAAGCACCACCTAAAATCATTTTCAAAGTTGTTTTCATTTTTAATGTTGTTATAGAAAGGAAGACGAGCGACCTTTTCTTTTACTTTAAAAAAAAATGAAAAAAAACCGAAAGATGATTTTAGGTGGTGTGTTCTATTGAATTATTCTTCTGTTTGTTTTGGTGTGGTAGAATCCTTTTGTTTAGGATCCATCATCTCCATTAATTTGAGACCTAGCAAGCCATCCATAGCATTGCCATTGCCGTTTCCACCGATGAGTACATCTGGAATAAGCTTGACATTTCCTTTAGAAAGTTCTTCTGTGATTTTATAACGAGTGAAGTTTTCTCCACCGATTGCTTTTACTGCAAGCTCATACGCTTCTGCAGTAGATTTACCAATCGCAAGAATTTTTCCTGCTTCTGCTTGACCAGTCAATGAAATCATTTCAGCTTCTGCGGATGCTTTCAATTTGATTGCTTCCGAATCTGCTTGAGCTCTCGCTTTAGTAGCTTCTGCTTCTGCATGTGCACGCAATTTTGTTGCTTCCGCTTCTGCACCTACTGCAAGTTTAACTCCTGTAGCATCCCCTTCAGATTTCTTAACGGTTGCACTTGCAGTTCTTTCAGCAATCTCAACGCTTTGTTGCGCCTTCACGATATCTTTTTGCATATCCGCGATTGCTGTTTCTTTCTCCATCCCTTGACGCGTTTCTTGTGCTTTCTTCTGCGTCTCGTAGGTTACTTTTTGTTCCTCTGCAATCTTTCTATCTGTCAATGTTTTCATCAATGACTCTGGAGGAACGATATCACCGATAAGTGTATCAACTGCATTGACGTTGTATTCGTCAAGTACTTTTTTGATGTGTGCTTTTGCTGATTCTTGTCTCTCTTTACGTGTAGAAAGGAAGGCAATAACATCGCTGTCTTGCGCTGAGTTTCTAAAGTAGTTACCAATAGTTGGCTCAAGTACTTGCGAAACTAGATTCACCATATTTCCAAAACGTGCAATTACTTTTGGAGCCTCTGTTGTAGGCACGTGAATGATTTGTGCAACATCCAAATTGAAAGGGAAACCGTCTTTAGAACGCACAGTAATTGTAGAAAGATTCTTGTCGAGATTATGCGCCTCGCTGCGCGCTGCCGCCCAATTCAATACAAGATTTGTTGTTGGAACAAGTTCCACCTTCATCGTGTATTTATTGATAGGATACTTACCTGGACCAAGTGGTTCAGACCAAACACCTTTCTTTCCTTTTTCTACAATATTACCATGTTTGAAATCCGTACCAGTCAAATCATGACCGTCTTGTCCTATATAGGAAATAACAACACCCACGAATCCAATCGGAATTTCGGTCATTGGTGTTTCTTCTATTTGAATGGCCCAAGGATTTAAGTTGTATGAACCAGCAAGGATAACTTGTGGTTGCAAACCGCGATTACCGCCATTCTTGATGAATACATCGAAGTCTTGGAAGTTATTGTGGTTCTCAACCAGCTTACCCGCAATTTGTCCAGCATCAATTGGCAAACCATCCAACGTAGTAATAATACCTACCATACTTTCTTGGATGCGCACCATATCTGTGGTGGAAACTTGGAATAGCATGGTATTAATTCTGTAAGAACCTGCGGTGATGTAAGTAGTCTGACGACCGCGTTGTCCGCCATTTTCAAGGAATTTGGTGGCGTCTTGATAGCTGTCAGATTCAACATAATTACCAAGGATATTTCCTGTGGGAATTTCACCACCATCTTTTGCTAAGATCAATCCGATTTTACCTTCTGGAATTACAGTGAATGATTCCATGGTAACATCATATTGCCAAACCCATTTCCAGAAGTATAGTCCAGGAGCAAGAGTCTTTGCTTGGAAACCAGCCTCGCCGTTTGTAGCAACGATGCGGCCATCAGGAAGTTCTTTGTGTTCTCCAAAGAGTACGAATTTCTTTGTTACCAAACCTATGCGGTCTTCC
>JBJOKO010000215.1:0-5015 GCA_046046035.1 Bacteroidota bacterium
CCTATGAGCGTGGAGTGGAAGATGAAACCCTTTCGTGCGGCACTGGTGTAACAGCGGCAGCCTTAGCCTGCGCCCTCGTCAAACCTCAGCTATCCAACGTTGAAGTAAACACGAAAGGTGGTAAATTGGAAGTTTCTTTCACCAAAAACGACAACTCGTTCTCCAATATATTTCTCAAAGGACCAGCGACATTTGTATTCAAAGGAGAAATAGACTTAGCATGATTATGAGAAAAATTATTCTACTTTTTATCACACTGATTGCATTCTCAATTCAATCATCAAGTCAGGAAATTCAAGCCTCCGACAACGCACGGTTCTCGCTGCTTTCGTGCACTTCTGGACCAGATCTATACAGCATTTTTGGTCATACCGCTATCCGCTACGAGGACACTATTGCGGGTGTTAAAGTAGATTGGGTTTACAACTATGGAACCTTCGAGTTTGCTCCAGATTTTTACATGAAATTTGCTCGAGGTAAACTCGACTATCGCTTATCTAAAAGTGAGTTCGGCTATTTTCAACAAGAATACATCATCACGGGAAGAGGGATTTTTGAGCAAGAATTACAGTTGACAGGCGATGACAAAAGGACTTTGCTTCGTTTATTAGAGGACAACTACAAACCTGAAAATAGATATTATCGATATGATTTTTTCTACGACAATTGCGCAACTCGTGTGCGTGATATCTTGGTGAAGGCTTCTAGCAAGCCGGTCGATTTTACATATACCTATGGTGAGCAATACACCTTCAGACAAGCTATTCAGAACTATTTGGACAATATGCCATGGAGCGATTTTGGAATTGATCTCGCCCTCGGTATTCCTTGCGATCGAGTTATGGAAAAAGGACAAGCGTGCTTTCTTCCAGATAGTTTGATGAATGAAATGAATTTTGCCACCTACGGCGATGGCGGATTTGTGAGCAGAAGTCAAGAAATGCTTCCAAAAGATTTCGAACCTACAGCCAATGGATTGATTACGCCAATGACTGTTTTTGGATTGTTTTTCGTCCTGCAATTGGCTTGGGGAATGATTCGCATTCGTAAAGGTCAATCCATTGTAATTACAGATAGGGTGCTTTTATTACTTACTGGATTAATAGGATTAATGGTGTTCTCCCTGTGGTTTTTGACAGATCATACGACCACCAAATGGAATATGAATATTCTTTGGGCCAATCCTCTCCATTTGTATTTGGCATTCACAGGACTTAAGAAAAAGTGGATGGTGACATACATGAAAGTGCTTACTGTTATTTTATTGATTCTAATTGTTGGTTGGTTTTTCATACCTCAACGTTTGCATCTCGCGACGCTTCCAATGATTATCGGATTATTGTTCATTACCTTGCGTCAATTACGTCCCGCATTTTTCGGGGGTAAACAAACAGTTTGATTGTACTAAGTGGAATGAAGAAAACACTCGCATACCTATTCGCTGTTGTCATTTTATTTTCGGCTTGCCGGAAAGAACCAACAACGTGGAATTCATCGTTGGTGCTTCCCATCGCGCATGGTAGCTTGACTTTGGATAAAATTATTCCAGATAGTTTATTGGAATTAGACGAATCGAATGTTTGGCATTTGGTATTGGAAGAAAATCTTACAGATATCAATGCTGATTCTTTAGCTGCATTGCCAGATACCACTATTAAACAAGCCTTCAAAGTGCCTTTCACTTCTGGTACATTGACGCTTCAACCAGGACTTACGATTTTTAATAATACGGAAGAAACAACCTTGGGAATATCTGGTGCTGAACTGAAATATGCCGAAATGAAATCGGGCTTTTTGCATTATAAAGTGAAAAGCTACATCAATGGCTATTTGACAAGTTTGTATCAATTGCCAGGCGTTATGCTAGGACCTTCGCATGTAGCCATCACTGCGAATACACCTCCGAAAGTGGGGAATACTCCTGGGGTTTCCGAGGGTACAATTGATCTTTCAAATTATTCTATTGACCTAGCGGGTGAATCTGGCAGTTCGAGTAATTCTATTTACTCAACACTTAGTGTGAGCGTTACTTCAGATGCACCATCTTCGGCTATCGTTCACGGACAAGATAGCATCGTGATCGAATTGTCTTTTGTGGATGCGACTGTTGATTATGCTCGCGGCTATTTCGGTCATCAGTTTTATGAAATAGATGAGCAAGTTGATTTTGGTGGCGATATCAATATGCCAACTGGAACTATGCTTTTGGAAGAGGCACGAATGGACCTGTCTATTACAAATTATATCGGCGTAGATGCTAAGTTGCATATTACAGGCATTTCTTCTGGCAATGAGTTTACAACGAATGCTCTCGATTATTCACCGATTTATAATGTACTAAATATTACAAGGGCACTCGATAATCAAGGTGTTGTTTATCCTTTCAGTACATCGTATTTGATTGATGAGGGCAATAGCAACCTTACAACTTTCATTGGAGCGATGCCTAACTATTTGGGATTGTCTGGGAATTTGGAAATTAATCCTCTTGGGAATATTTCAGGATACAATGACTTCATTTATGCAGACAAACCTTTGGAAGCAAAGGTGCATTTGGATATTCCTTTGAAATTAGCAACTTCCGGACTTACGATGAGTGATACTATTAGTGTAATCATCGGAGAAGACGGATATGCAAATGGAGTCTTGATATTGAAGATGGAAAATTATTTTCCTTTCAATGCGAATGTGCTCTTGCAGTTTGCTGACGGGGAAGAGGATTTGATTCTGGAAGGAGGCTTCCTTCCAGCAGCTCAGATTGGTGAGCCTGGTTCTAGTGTTGCAACCGTTACAGAAATTCGCATTCCTGTGAGCAACAATGATCTTCAAAGATTGAAAGATGGCGACCGAGTGTTCATTCGGGTGACGTTTACTACTCCTGAGTATCCTACGACGTATTCGTTGTACAAGGAATATAGAATTGATTACAAATTATTGATTGATGCCAATGTTGAATTTTCTGTCGAATAAAAGAACGCTTGCGTTGTTCTTTATGAGTTGGATGTTCACCATAGGGGCATCGGCTCAGACTTCTAGTCTTTGGTTGCTAAATCAGGACACTACTTGGAGAGAAAATTACTTGATGTTCTCTTTGAGCGGAAGCGGCGATTGGGGTTCGAATATTCTCGATCGCAGCTGGATGAACACTATGGTTTCAGGCGGCCACCTCAGTAGCGTAAAGAATAGGAATTTCGTAGAGCGAATGGAAGACATCAATCGATTTGGAGCAAATGCCAATGCAACAATTGATGTTTTTAGTTTTAATGATTCTCTTTTTGGTAAAGCAAATTTGGGACTCAAAGTTGGTGTTTCCTCCGTTTATTCTTTAAGTACAGGTTTTGATAAGGATTTATTTGAATTGACTTTTCTTGGTAATTCTCAAATGTTAGGAGATACAGTGGATTTAGGTCCATTTTATGGAGATTATCAAGTTTTCCAGAAATATGGAGTAGGGGTTTTCGATAAAAGAAATTTGAGTTTTATCCAATTGAGTTACGTTGGTGGACAAGACATGCAGCAGGTTCGAATAGATCGAGCAAAAATGTTTACCTCGGCTTCAGGAGAGCAGATTGATTTGGAATATACAGGTGAATATGTAGTTGCAGATACTTCTAAAAATGGCTTTGGACAAGGCAAAGGACTTGGTCTTTGCATCGACGGAGATTTTAATTTGCCACTTGAGAATAACAAAGGCATTGTTTCCCTTTCAGTAAGAAACTTAGGTTTTGTGAAATGGTCCAGCCTAACGGATAATTACGTTGTTGATTCAAGTTTTGTTTGGACAGGAGTAAATGTGGATGATGTGATTGCTTTGTCAGAGGATGGTTTTGAAATGCCTTCTTTGAAAGATACATTGGGAATAGTCGGAGTAAAAAAGGAGAAGGTATTATCGTTGCCAACGAGTTTCCATTTTAGAATGCTTCGCAAACTGAATGGAAGAAAATCCTACGAAGCGGGATTAATGGTGATGCCAAGCAGAACATCTTTGCCATACATCTACGGTGGATTCAATCACTATGTAGCGCCAGGATTGTTGCTTACAGAGCGCGTGACCTTTGGTGGCTTTGGCAATTTGAATATTGGATTGGAAGCACAATGGTTGCTCAATAATAGACTTTATCTTCGCGCTGGAACGAATCAGTTGTTAGGATTTTTAAGTCCAGATAGTCGCGGAATGAACGGGTTTTTTGGTCTTTCCTTTTTTGTAAAAAGACCTGAATAATGAAAAGAAAAATAGAAAGAAGATGATTAATCAATTACCAAATATTAAGCACACAGAATCGGGCAATTTCTTTTTGATTGCTGGTCCATGTGTTGTTGAAGGAGAAGATCTTGTTTTTGAAGTTGCTGAGAAAGTAAAAGCAATAGCAGATCGCTTACAAATCCCATATATTTTCAAAGCCTCTTATAGAAAGGCGAATCGCTCGAGAGGAGATTCATTTGCTGGTATTGGAGATGAAAAAGCATTGGAGATGATTCAGAAAGTGGGCAAGACTTTGGGATTGCCTACTACAACAGATTTTCACTCAGCAGAAGAAGCTGGATTAGCAGCGCAGTATGTTGATGTCTTGCAAGTGCCAGCGTTCTTATGTCGTCAGACGGATATTCTTTTGGCAGCAGCGGCTACTGGAAAAGTAGTGAATGTAAAAAAAGGACAATTCCTTTCTGCTGAATCAATGGTTCATGCCGTGAATAAGATCAAAGAAGCAGGGAATGATCAAGTGTGGTTGACTGAGCGTGGAAATACGTTTGGCTATCAAGACTTGGTGGTTGACTTCAGAGGTATTCCTACGATGCGTCAGTTTGCTCCAACGATTATGGACTGCACGCACAGTTTGCAGCAGCCAAATCAAAGCAGCGGCGTAACGGGCGGAAGACCTGAGTTGATTGAAACAATTGCCAAAGCAGCTATCGCTGTGGGTGCAGACGGATTGTTTATTGAAACACATCCGAACCCTAAAGTAGCTTTGAGTGATGGGGCCAACATGCTTCGCCTAGAGTTGCTCGAAGAAATG
>JBJOKO010000216.1:0-5011 GCA_046046035.1 Bacteroidota bacterium
CCATGCTCCAACATTCCATCCATCCAAGGAAGAAGGTTTTTTGCGCAGTGATCCGTATGGATTATAACAGGCACATTGTATGCTTCCGCCATCATGTGAATATGATGTGCTCCACTTACCGACCCTAGTATAGAAGATTGTTGCAAATCATTTTTCAGTCCTTTTCCTCCGAAGAAAGCTCCTCCTCCATTGCTGAATTGAATAATCACTGGTGAATTTACATCACGCGCTGTTTCTAAAACAGCGTTAATTGAATTGGTACCAATCACATTCACGGCTGGCAAAGCATAACCGTTTTCTTTTGCATCATTCAACAACGCTGTAACGTCATCTCCTGTCAATACTCCTGGTCGAAATTTCATTTAATTTGTATTAATTCTGCGTTTCTAATTTCATATTGGTGATCAAAATCTTGACCATTTCCATTCGTACGAACCGTCCCTACAACATTGAAGGTTTGTTCACTATTTCTAATAACAGAAAGTCTTTCTAAGATTGGATTGGACACACCCGATTTTCTATTTTCCATCGCTTGATGCATTGCCATTTTAACTTCTGGTCTAATGCTCTCCTCCCTGTTATCAAAAGCAAATTCAAATGTCTGAATAGGCCAGCGTACTCCCTCCAAAAAAGAAGGTATCTTATTGAAATCTCCAGCAGCGGGAATATCATAAGCTACCAAATAAAAATCAATAGCAGCTCTTTCCATTGCATTTAAAGAGTTGTTTACATTTTCATCAATGAAATAGTTGCCTCGTTCATTCTTAAAAAGAAGATCCAAATTTTTACCCTCCTTATAATTGCGAACAATATTTATTTCCGACTCGTCAGAAACAGTAACTTTTTCCAAACTTGATTTTGGTTTTGATTCTTGACAGGAATGTATTCCTATCGTAGCAATTGCAAGCAAGTAAATTATTTTTTTCATAGCGGCGCTAATGTAGTAATTTTTTCAAATACGTTTATTCATCACGGCAAACCAAGCTGGAGGCAACATGGCGAGTAACATCATGGCTGGATATCCTGCTGGTAAAGTAGAAGCCTCCTCCTTGGAGTCTAATAACTGATAATGCTTGCTTGGTGTGGTGTGGTGATCACTATGTCTAGTTAGCTCAAATAGCACAAGCCTTCCCAAAACAAAATCAGCGTTCCAAGAATGGACAGGATGAACATCCTCATATCGATGTTCGGTTATTTTCTTTCTCTCCAGCCCATAGTGCTCAATGTAGTCGACTGTCTCTAACAAAATGATTCCTATTGCCCCGGCAACACAAACATTTAATGCTCCCCACCATCCTTGAAAGACCCCTACACCAACAATCAATAGCACTTGAACAAGTTGCAATTGAAACATTTCATTCCAAAATGAATAGACATTCAACTTTTTCCGCTGTCTTTCTTTCGCAACTATTTTCCAAGCAGAAATCCATCCCATGAGCACTGCTCTAAACCAAAAGACATATAGCGCCTCTCCCTTTCGGGCAGTGGCTGCATCTTCATGTGTTCCAACGTTTCGATGATGACCACGATTATGTTCGATAAAAAAATGATTGTACAATGAAGTCGTTAGCATCACCTTTGACAAGAACTGATGGAATCTGTCGGTTCGGTGACCGAGTTCATGGGCTACGTTGATACCAAATACTCCACACATCAACCCCATGGATGTGACGTGACCAACATTGGTGACATTGTCTACATTCCAGAATTTCAAGAAAAAAACAAACCAGACATATAGAACCAAGTGTGCGATAACAGCTCCATAAAGCATAAAATCAAACATCTTGCTAGTCCTTGCCTTCTCTATTTCGCTGCTCGATAAATTGTATTTGTTTTCTCCTAATAGTTGATCAATAATCGGAACACATACAAACGCGAAAATCAAAGGAAAAAAAGTCGCTACACCTTCCGAAAGGAAAGACACAAACACAAGCAGAGGTAGTATCAATGCCGCGGTGTATTTCATGGAAATGGGAAAATGGGGAAATGGGAAAATGTGAAGTGTGAAGTGTGAAGTGTGAAGTGTGAAGTGTGAAGTGTGAAGTGTGAAGTGTGAAGTGTGAATTTATAAAAAAAATACAATCAACCAAACTATCAAACTACCAAACTATCAAACTACCAAACTATCAAACTCGAAAGGCGAAGGTGAAGTGGTTGGCGGGGCCGGCGGCGTGATAAATCGCGCGTGCGTATGAAATATCAATACGTTTTACTTTAACGCCCAATCCAAAAGATATACCTGCCATTGCTGGCTTGTCTTGAAGCTTCAATTCTTGTCTTCGTCGGTAGTTATATCCTACTCTAAAATTAAAATTCTCTGAGAGTAAAAACTCTGTTCCAAAAACCAAGTGACGCATCAACTGATCTCCGAATTCAAACTTTTTTTCTTCTATAATTTCACCAGTAATTGGATCTGTTACAAGCGTTGCATTAGGATTGACATATGTCAAGTCCCACTTCTGCAAATTCTCATACACCAATGAAAAACGAAATGGAGCGTGTTGAGGTCTCTTGGATATGCTTATCTGCATTTCAAAGGGCAATTTTTCACGAGTCCCTTCGGTGAAAGTGTGAAGTTGAGTGCCAATATTTTTTATAATTCCAGCTGCAACAAAACGCTTAGATGGCTTGTAATAAGTAACAGCTAAATCGGTTGCCACGCCTATTGAATAATAGCTATCAATATTCGAATAAATGGTTTTCAAATTTGCTCCAATACTCCACAAACTATCCATCTTGTAAGAAGTTCCGAGGATGAGAGAATATTCGCCAGCACTAAAACTTCCAATATTATTTCCCAATGGATCCAGCTCGTCCATTTTACCATGACTGATAAATTGCATAGTGCCCACCGCTGTCCACTTGCTATTTAGTTTGTGGCCATAAGTGGCGTATCCAAAATTGGTTTTTGCGAAATAATCGACATAACTAAACGAAACCTTGCGATGCATTGAGCTGTCGATAATAGAAGGATTTGAAGATGCGATATTGATATCACCATCCTTCACTGCGAAATAGTTTCCACCAAGCGCAGCGACACGTGCTGAGCCCTGAATATTAAGGGAATTAAAAACAGTTTGACCGCCCAACTGCGCTGAGGCTGAAAGTACTGAAAGAATGAATGCAATAAGGGTAAGGCTTCTCATAGGTGCGCAGTAACGATGCAATATCGCTTTTATTTTGATTTGGAATCAAGAAACTTTGCCAAATCGTCTCCTTGCAAATCCACAATAGCTAATGCGCCTTTCGCTTGCTCAGCCCAGAATGAATTTGGATAAAGTTCTATCGTCTTCTCATAATATTTGCGAGCCATAGCCACATTGTGAAGTCCACTGTCATATATGAAACCAACAAGGTATGTTGCATCGGCCCTTCTTGGCGCTGTTTTAAATCCATCATGATAATTGATTAGCATATCAATGGCTTTTTGATGTCTTCCCAGCGCGGTGCTAATATTAGCAGCTTTCCAAAGCATTTCAGCTGCGATAGTGTCAGTGCTATTTGTGTTATAAAACTTCAAATAAGCATCCACCATTTTATTTGCTAACGATTTGTCAAGAGTATCTGGTTTCGCATTCATCTGACTTTCCAAAGAAGAAATATCAGAAAGCATTTGCTCCCTTTGTTGTTGCTTCGCAAATGCAACAGGATCTTGTTGCTGTTCGCCACCACCACATGCCGCAAACAAAAACGTAAGTGCTAATATCCAGATGCTGATTTTCATTTTTTATTGTTGATTTTTTATTGTTGATTTCATTCCGGATTCCGGATTTCGGATTTCGGATTCCGGATTTCGGATTTTGCTAATATTATCTCGTTTCTTTAGGACTCGCTTTGTTGTATTCAAAAAACACGACCCCACGACCCCACGACCTCAAGACCCCACGACCCCACGACCCCACGACCTCAAGACCCCACGAACTCACTACCTCGGGAATTTCATTCGGTAATTCACGTCGACATCGCCGTGTGAAATATCGTTGAGCTTTCCCTTAATCAAAGTTCTTTTGATTGATTTGAGATGGTCTGTAAATAAAATCCCTTCAATATGATCGTATTCATGCTGCACAACTCGGGCAGCGAAGCCGTCGAGTTCCTCTTCATACAAATCCCAATTCTCATCGTAGTATTCGATTTTCACAATTGGTTTACGGAAAACCTCTTCACGGATGTTTGGAATAGACAAGCAGCCTTCTTCAAAACCCCATTCCTCTCCTTCTTCCTCATAAATAATGGGATTGATGAAAACACGCTTAAAATCTGCACATTCAGGATCACCATCTTCACCATCGGCAAAAGGCGTGGCATCGATTACAAACAGTCGAATAGCCTTACCTATCTGAGGTGCAGCTAATCCTACACCATGGGCATTATACATGGTTTCGAACATATCTTCAATTAACTGGGGAAGCCCCGGATAATCTTTTGTAATTTCTTCTGCCTTTTTTCTCAAGACAGGATCGCCGTATGCTACAATCGGATAAATCATTGTGCAAATATAATCAGTTCAATTTGCTTATTTCTTCAATAGCGCCAAACTCACCACTTCATGCATTTCATGTACGAAATGGAATTTTAGGCCTTTCAAGTATCTTTCGTTGATTTCTTCGATGTCCTTTCTATTTCTTTCTGAAAGAATTATTTCTTTTATTCCCGCTCTTTTGGCTGCAAGAATTTTCTCCTTAATACCACCAACTGGAAGAACCTTTCCTCTCAAGGTAATTTCGCCAGTCATTGCTAGGAATTTCTTTACTCGGCGTTTTGTAAATGCACTTGCAAGCGCGGTAAGCAATGTTATACCCGCCGAAGGGCCGTCTTTTGGAACAGCTCCTTGAGGAACATGGATATGTACATTCCACTTTTCAAATTCATCTGGATCCATATTGAGCATTTCACTATGGGCACGCAAATACTCAAGTGCTATCATCGCAGATTCCTTCATCACATCGCCGAGATTTCCTGTCATCGTCAACTTACCTGTTCCTTTAGTCAAGCTTGTCTCGATAAATAA
>JBJOKO010000217.1:0-4992 GCA_046046035.1 Bacteroidota bacterium
ACAATAGGCGGAGCTTTTGACTTTTATTTAAGTGAAGGAGTACCGGTTTATCAGAGGGTCAGTTCTTACGAAGAAATGGGCTTAGGCTTCAAGCTATTTGAAAATAGCACCCTAGCTGATTTTAAATGGGAGGCACATAGTTTCAGTTTTAATGACACAACCTTTGTTGTGTTTAAGTATTAGATCCAGCACAAAATTTACTTGTCGTTTATTTCGCAGACCATTTTCTGACCATCTTTTCGAATAATGAAGGCCAGTATCTTTTTACAATCAATCCCAATGCTTCCGTGCGGCCAATCGAAATTTCGAATTTCTTTTTTTCTACTCCTTTGAGAATTTTCTCAGCTACGAATTCTGGGGTCAATCCATTTTTTTGATTCTCATCTTGACTAGCTGTTGCCTTTCCATCTTTTTCGAGTGCATTTTGTGAAATGCTTGTCTGCGTAAATCCTGGCAGCACGAGTGAAATGGCCACCCCGTCTTTTTCTACTTCCATGCGCATTGATTCATAGAATCCGTGCAATGCATGCTTGGATGCAGAGTAGGCCGAACGCAAGTAAAATCCCCATTTACCTACCAAACTTGATGTGACGATGATGTGACCAGATTTCTGCTCCACCATGCGCTTGCCCACCATTTTGGAAAGTAAAATATTTCCAAAGAAATTGACTTCGAAAATGCGGCGGTCGACTGAAAGATCTGTGTCGATGGTCAAACTTCGTTGGCTTATGCCACCATTATTAAATAGGTAGTCGATTCTTGGGAACTTGGCCAAAACTTCTGTGGCAGCATTTTTTACTGAATCTTCTTTACCAAGGTCGAGCGCAATAATGGTCACTTGAGCGGAGCCACATTGCTTTTTTACACGCTCTAATTCCTCGACTCTACGTGAAGAAAGTATGAGTTTTGCGCCTTGATTCGCAAGCTGATACGCCAATTGTTCACCAATACCACTCGAGGCCCCTGTTATCCAAATTACCTTTTCGGCAAAGAAGTTTTGTTTCATGGCCCGAAATAAAAGCTATTTTTGAAAAGTCAGAAATAAAAAGTGCTTTTAGATAGCTATGAGTTAAGGTTTGTTTAACCTAGACTTAACGATGGAGGAGTAGTTTTGCACCGTAATAATTACAAAGACGCCGAATGAGTAAGCAAAAAGTACTTCTGGTAGACGATGAGCAGGATATCCTAGACCTAATAGGATTCAACCTTGAGAAGGAGGGTTTCGAAGTATTTACGGCCAATAACGGTCGCACAGGACTAGAAATAGCCAAACAACAAATTCCAGACTTAATTCTTCTCGATGTGATGATGCCCGGAATGGATGGCATGGAAACTTGTCGAGAAATCAGAGACGACGCAAAGCTTAAGCATGTTGTCGTAGCCTTCTTAACTGCACGAAATGAGGATTACTCTCAAATTGCAGGATTCGACGCTGGTGCGGATGATTATATCGCGAAGCCAATCAAACCAAGAGTTTTGGTTTCTCGTGTAAAAGCTCTTTTAAGACGCAATGCTCCAAATGAAGTTGTAGAAAAAGAGGTGCCTTCGCACGGTATAGTTATCGATAAGGACAGATATATTGTTATAAAAGACGGCACTCAACTCAATTTGCCGAAGAAGGAATTCGAATTGCTCGCACTTCTTTGCTCAGCTCCAGGCCGCGTATTTACCCGTGAAAACATCCTTACAAGTGTTTGGGGAAACGACGTGATAGTGGGAGATAGAACGATTGACGTGCACATTAGAAAGCTCCGTGAGAAACTTGGTGATGAAAATTTTAAGACAGTTAAGGGCGTAGGCTATAAATTTGAGCCTTAATGGCACAAACCACCCCCAAAAGTGTTGCTCTCAAATCCGCGGCTCTAATCACAGGACTGCTGGCCTTTACTTATTTCTTATTGGTGTATTTTCTCGAAAGAGAATTCGAATGGCTTTGGCTAGTTATGTTCGTCATTCTAGGCTTTGTTATTTCCTATTTCATCATATTCAACTTTATTGAAAAGTTCCTTTACAGTAAAGTGAAGATTATCTACAAGACTATTCACTCACTGAAAAGTCAAAGCGGAGATACCAAACCAAAAATCAGAATGAGTTCTGACGTACTCACAGAGGTCAATGAGCAAGTGGCAGACTGGGCAGAGGAAAAGATCAAAGAGGTAAAGGAACTCAAGGCTACAGAAAATTTCAGAAAAGAATTTATCGGAAACTTAGCACATGAGTTGAAAACACCCGTTTTCAATATTCAAGGCTATATCGATACGCTTATTGAAGGCGAATTGGATGATATTGAACTCACCAAAAAATTTCTTGGTAAAGCATCGAAGAACTGCGATAGACTTAGTGACCTGATTCAGGATTTGGATCAAATTACGCGCATCGAAAGCGATGGAATGGTGCTCGATGTGGTCAAATTTGATGTGGTTGATTTATGCAAACAAGTAATTGAATCGCTTGAGCAACAATCCAGAGAACGAAACATCACATTGCGATTAAAGAATCCTGCTGAAAAGCCAATCATGGTTTTAGGGGAACGCAAGCGTATCGAGCAAGTACTTACCAATTTGCTAGTAAATAGTGTGGCTTATGGAAAGGACAACGGCGAAACACGTGTGCGCTTCTATGACATGAACGATAATATTCTAATCGAGGTGGCGGATAATGGCTTGGGTATCGACAAAGAACACTTGCCTCGCATATTCGAGCGATTTTATCGTGTAGATAAGAGTCGTTCGCGCAATGAAGGCGGTTCGGGTCTGGGCCTAGCGATTTGTAAGCACATTATTGAAGCGCACAAACAGTCTATATCTGTGCGCAGTACCATCGATGTGGGAAGTACTTTTTCTTTTACCCTGAAAAAGGCGTAGTCTAGAACGAAACCGAATCTTCTCTTACAAAGTGGTTGGTCTTTTTCTCCGCCCCAATGGTTGTGTGCTCGCCATGACCTGAGAATACAGCATAATCATCGGGCAGTTTGTACATTTTTTCTTGAATCGATTTAATCAAATCCAGCTTGTTGCAGCCAGGCAAATCAACGCGACCAACACTTCCCTTGAAAAGTACATCGCCTGAAATCACAACCTTTTCTTGGTGACAAACAAAAGCCAAGTGTCCTGGAGCGTGACCGGGGACAAATAATGTATCGAACTTCATTTCACCAATTTGAATGACTTCGCCTTCATCGATAAAGCGATCTGGATTAGGACATTCACGATAAGGGATATTCCACATTAATGCTGCTGAACCCGCTCTTTCGATCATGGCCATGTCTTTTTCATGCGCAATAAAAGGAATGTTGAATTTGGCCTTTGCCGCTGCCACACCCAAGATGTGGTCGATGTGGCAATGTGTATTCAAGATCATTTTAGGTGTTAATCCTTTTTGCTCAATAAAGTCAAACAGAATCGCGTCCTCCTCTTCATCCGTCATGCCTGGATCGATGATTACACATTCATTTGTAGAATCATAAATCAGGTAGGTATTTTCCTGAAAGGCGTTGAAATTGAAGATCTGGATATTCATAGACACTATTTGTTTGCAAAGATCGTTACGACGCGGCTAAGTTAGAAATGTTAAACGACTAGAAATTTTGAGGGGATACTGGGGTGGTTTGTGTAGAACTAGAGCGCAATTGGTTAAATTAGCCCCTCGAGCATGATGAATTACAAGATTAAATCTCTTCTAGTGGCTTTGGTGGCATTTTTCGCTGCCCAAACTTGTGATGGTCAATTCTATCAAGGCTCGAATTTGGATTTCGGTAAGAATCGTGTTCAATACCGTGAGTTTGAATGGTATTATTATCCCACAGAGCATTTTGAAGTCTATTATTATCAGGGAGGAGAACAACTTGCTCAATATGTTTTGGTCTCGGCGGAAAAGAACCTGAAGACTATCGAGAAATTCTACGATTATTCTATTGAAGATAAAGTTCAAGTACTTTCTTATGCTAAACAGAGTGAGTTCAGACAATCCAATATTGGTATCTCTAATGATGATCAATACAACATTGGTGGCGCTGCTCGAATTATGGGAAGCAAAATGTTTGTCTATTACGAAGGAGATCATTCTTCTTTAGAAAAACAAATTCGTGAAGGACTTTCAAAAGTTGTTTTCAATGAAATGATGTACGGCGGCGACTGGAAAGATGTAGTAAAGAGTTCTACATTGCTCAGCATGCCGAAATGGTATGAAGAAGGCGTTATTTCTTTTTCCTCTACGAAAGAATTTCCGGAGTCTGAAAATTTCATGCGCGACTTAGTTCAAAAGAAAAAAGTGGGAAGCATAAATCGATTGGAAGGTAGAGAGTCGAAATTAGTAGGACATGCTTTTTGGAGATACATCGCTGAAGTTTATGGGGAGAATGTTATTCCGAATATCCTCTACATGACAAGATTGAGCAGAAATGTGGAAAGCGGGTTTTTATTCGTGCTCGGTTTATCTCTCGATACTGTTACCAATGATTTTATTAAATACTATAAAGACAAATACAGTTCTGTAAAGTCAAATAGTATTCCTGGTTACGCTCCAAAGCCTTTGAAAGACGCCACTCGTGCTGAGTTGAAAGCATGGAAGAAAATGGAAAAGCAATTAGGAGCTCTTGCTGTTAAGTACAAAAAGAAATATACCTACAGTCAGTTTGAATTGTCTCCCGATGGAAAGAAGATGGCGTTTGTTACCAACGAGATGGGGCAATACAAGATTTGGATTTATGATTTAGAAAAGGAAAAACTCAAACGAGTGCTCAAGCGAGAATATAAACTTGATCGACTGGTTGATGAAAGTTTCCCTGTCTTGACATGGCATCCTTCTTCTGAAGTGCTTACCTATATGTATGAAAGAAGAGGAAGAGCATTTATCGGAAATTATCAATTAGAAGAGAAAAAGAAAATTGAAAAGGAACTTTTCCGAATAGAGAAGGTCATAGATATTCAATACAGTCGCGATGGAAAGAAGATTGTATTTAGTGGTGTAAATAAAGGGCGAACAGATATATAT
>JBJOKO010000218.1:0-4890 GCA_046046035.1 Bacteroidota bacterium
CTGATGAAACGTGACGAGTGCATTTGTGGTGATATTGTAGATGAACTGCCGTTGGCCCAACCTACAGTTTCGCAGCATTTGAAGGAGTTAAAAAATGCGGGATTGATTAAAGGTTCTATTGAAGGGAATACGGTCGGCTATTGTATTGATCAAAAAGGCATTCGGAAGCTGATTGATTATCTAGAAGCTGTAGATGCTAAATTGGAAAAGACGAAAACAAAAAAGTGTTGTTAATATGAGTACAGATCATTGCGCTCCTGTTGCGAATAGAAAGAAATTGGGATTTCTAGATCGCTATCTTACATTATGGATATTCCTGGCCATGGCAATCGGCGTGGCACTTGGATATTTCGTCCCTAAGACCGCTGACATTATTAATGGAATGTCATCGGGAACAACCAACATTCCTATTGCCATAGGCTTGATATTAATGATGTATCCTCCATTAGCAAAGGTGAAATATGAATCGATGCGAGAAGTCTTTTCGAACGTTAAAGTGCTTTCGGCTTCATTGTTTTTGAATTGGATCATAGGCCCAATCCTCATGTTTTCATTGGCCTTGATCTTTCTACCCAATCACCCTGAATACATGATTGGATTGATATTGATAGGGCTCGCACGATGTATCGCAATGGTTGTAGTTTGGAATGATCTTGCTGATGGAAACCGCGAATACGCTGCGGGATTAATTGCGCTGAATAGTATTTTTCAAGTGTTGCTTTACAGTGTTTATGCTTATGTTTTTATCACAGTGCTTCCTCCTTATTTTGGTTATGAAGGATTTCAAGTGAATATAAGCATTGCTCAAATAGCAGAAAGTGTTGGCATATACCTTGGAATCCCTTTTCTAATGGGTGTTATATCACGGTATTCTCTGATTGCAATAAAAGGAGAGCAATGGTTCACTGAAAAATTTGTCCCCAGAATTTCTCCAATCACATTGATTGCTTTGCTTGCTACTATCATCATCATGTTTAGCTTAAAAGGTGAATTGATTGTAGAGATTCCGATGGATGTAGTGTTAATTGCCATTCCTCTAGTAATCTACTTTGCTATCATGTTTGTAGTAAGTTTTTTCATTGGAAAATACTTTGGTGCTGATTATTCCAAATCCACTTCTATAGCTTTTACAGCAACAGGAAACAATTTCGAACTAGCTATAGCTGTCGCTATTGGTGTCTTTGGAATCAACAGCGGACAGGCGTTTGCGGGAGTTATCGGTCCTTTGGTAGAGGTACCTGCCTTGATCGCTTTGGTGAATCTTGCTTTTTGGTTTAGAAAAAAATATTTCGCATCCTAATGAATACTCAAATCAGACAATATTGCGAAGACAGAATTGCAGAGTTTTCTTCTATCAGTGATGAACGTAGAACTCTATTGACAAAGTTGGCCAATTATATTTCAGAGAAAGGAATAAAGGCTGAACCAATTCATCTTGTATACATCTGCACACACAACTCACGCAGAAGCCATTTCGGACAAGTTTGGGCCCATATAGCTTCACGTTATTTTAATGTTCCAAATGTGTTTACCTATTCTGGTGGAACAGAAGCAACGGCTTTTAATATCAATGCAATCAACGCTTTGAGGAAAGTTGGATTCAACGTTTCTGCCAACGATGAAATTTCATCAAACCCGATTTATCACCTTCGATTTGATGATAGCGAGGCTCCTATTATTTGTTTTTCAAAAGTGTATGATCATATCGATAATCCATCTTCAGGATTTGCCGCAATAATGACATGCAGTGACGCAGAGCAGAATTGTCCATTTATTCCAGGAGTGGAATTGCGCATTGGAACTACTTATGATGATCCAAAAGCTTTTGATAATACATCACAACAAGACGAGAAATACAGCGAGCGTTGTGCGCAGATAGCACGTGAGGTGCTGTTTGTATTCAGTTTGGTTTAGGTATATTTGGAAATGACCGATTCGAACAAGAAACAGCTTCTTGACTTTTTTAATTTATTCAATCCGATTTCGGATGAGGTTTTCGATCTTATTATGGGCATTTCTAAATGTTTGGACGTCGCTAAAAATTCGGATTTACAGTCGGTGGGCCAAACATGCAAGACTATTTATTTTATTAATACAGGATGTGCTAGGATTTACTATCATAATTCCGCAGGTGTTGATGTAACGGATAGTTTTATTTTAGAAAATCATGTAATAGTTCGGGTAGAGAGTTTGTTCACGGGAACTCCTAGTAGAAAGGGCATTCAAGTGTTGGAGGATTCGGAGATTATTGCAATTGATGCCAATAAATTATTTGCATTGTATGACACGCACCCTGGCGTTGAACGATTGTTTAGAAAGGTTTTTGAACGGAGTCATATCGAGACCATGGAGCGAGTTGAGTCTATTCAATTTCACACGGCGGAGGAGCGTTATCGTATGCTTTTGGCCAATACACCTGATATAGTGAAAAGGGTTCCTCTCAAATACATAGCCTCATATCTCGGCATTACACAAGTTAGTTTGAGCCGCATTCGGGCGAATATCTGATTATTTATCATATGTAAACTCCAGTGATTTTTATCTAGTGGAATTTTGTAGAAATATAAAATGACATGGATAAGGTAAAACTAGGGCTTAAAGAAAATTGGAAGCAATTTTTTCTTCTTGTTTTGGTGAATGGTTTTGTCGGCGGAATGGTAGGAATGGAGAGATCTATTCTTCCTGAAATCGCAGAGAAAGAGTTTCACCTGGCCGCGACAAGTGCCATTCTATCTTTTATTGTAGTTTTTGGTTTTACAAAAGCGATAACAAATTATTTTACTGGAGCATTAGCAAATCGATTCGGAAGAAAGAGACTTCTTGTTTTCGGATGGATTTTGAGTATTCCTATTCCATTCATTTTGATGTATGCTGAGTCATGGAATTGGATAATAGCAGCCAATGTTTTACTAGGAGTTAGTCAAGGATTAACATGGAGCAGCACTGTTGTAATGAAGATAGATTTGGTAGGTGAGAAGCAACGTGGTTTAGCCATGGGATTTAATGAGTTTGCGGGGTATCTTTCTGTTGCTTTGGTTGCTTTTTTTACAAGTTGGATTGCTTCCGAGTATGGGTTGAGGCCGTTCCCGTTTTATACTGGCGTCGTTTTGATTTTTCTCGGCTTGATATCAAGTGTGTTCTGGGTAAGGGATACTAAACATCACGTTAATTCAGAATTAATTTTCAGTAAGGTTCCCAAATTGAAAAATGTCTTTTGGGATACTACATGGAAGAATAGGAATTTAGGTTCTGTTACCCAAGCTGGTTTAATCAATAATTTGAATGACGGAATGGTATGGGGAATTTTTCCAATATTGCTCGCGACCAAGGGTTTTAATTTGAAACAAATTGGAATCATAATAGCTGTTTACCCTGCAGTTTGGGGGATAAGCCAGATATTTACAGGAGCGATGGCAGATCGTTTTTCAAAGAAGAAAATACTTTATTGGGGAATGGCACTTCAAGCATTTGCGCTTTTTGCCTTGATGTGGGCGATTGAGTTGAAAGTCTATATCGCACTTGCTGGAATACTGGGATTCGGAACAGCATTGGTGTATCCAACTTTTTTAGCGACAGTGGCCGAGAATACCAACCCTTCTGACAGAGCCAAAAGTATTGGGGTTTTCCGATTGTGGCGTGACATGGGATACGCCATCGGAGCTTTATTGACGGGAGTCATAGCTGATATTCTTAGCGTAGATTCAGCAGTTTTATTTATTGCTGCATTAACGTTTTTTTCTGCAATGTTTATTTATTTCAGAATGGAGGAAGCGGTGAGTAAAGAGATTGAACTTGATTGCATTGAAAAAACTGCTGTTATTGAGTTGCAAAATAGAAATTTAGACGTTCTCTTGATTGACGTGCGAAGCCAAAAGGAGTTTGCAGAAATACACATTCCAGGAGCTCTTAATATCCCACTTGAAGATTTAGAATTTCAGTTTCCTATGCTGCTTCAAAGAGATCTATTAATAACTACATGTGGCAAAGGCGGCGGACGTTCTAAACAAGCAGCTGATAAATTAAGAGAAATGGGTTTTTCAAATACACATTATCTGTGCGGTGGCACATTTGGGTGGTTGGGATGACTTATGTTTCCTTTTTAATATTTGTAATGACATAACTTTGCTTCGCTTGACCTTAGATAACAGAAGCCACCTGTTATTCATGATTATTAGAAGATAATGAATCAAAAAAGGAAATTGTATTTTGAAAAGGACGCCTCCATCTACCCAATCTCCCCGGTGTATGATGAAAAAGGTTTCTCAGGATTTTTACGCTCTGATAATATTATCGAGCTAGATATGAAAGACGGATATTCTTTTTCCGTTGAAGATGGTTACGCCATGTTAGATGTGCTAAAAAAAATAAGCGGGAACCAAAAATTCCCGCTCATCGTCTTTTATGCTTATGATAATTTATTCTCTAGAGAAACTCGCGAACTAATTGCCCGACATGATCTCACTGTTGCAGACGCACTAGTTGGTGTCGGCACGCCATTAATAATGATTGCCAATTTTTATTTGAATATTAATAGGCCTAAAAGACCCACTAAGTATTTTTCAAATGAACCAGCTGCTTTAGAATGGCTTAAACAATTTAAAAAGCAGTCTTCAGAAGCTGTTATTTCTCAAGGCAAGTAATATGTTTCTTTTATTTAACTACGAATGGACTAGCTTTCTGCCAAGTATCCGTGGTCAACACGAGTTGATACGAGCCGCTTGAAAGAGATTCCAAATTGAGTCGTTTTTCTATTCGGTCAGCACCATTGATTTTTTCTTTCATTACCACCCTGCCAGTCATGTCTACTACTTGATACTCCAGTGAAACACCACCCAAATTCGAAACGCTCAATTGCAAATAATCTTCGGCAGGGTTGGGGTATACAGCTAG
>JBJOKO010000219.1:0-4875 GCA_046046035.1 Bacteroidota bacterium
GAATGATCATGCGTTAACTCATTTGTCAAAGCAGTTTTATGACCGCACCATCGAGCGTCGTTATGTTGCACTGGTTTGGGGTGATGTTGAAGCAGACGGAACAGTTATCGGTCATACGGGTCGAAGTGCACATGATAGAAAAGTGTTTACTGTTTATCCCGATGGAAGTCAAGGGAAACATGCAGTAACGCATTATAAGGTCCTTGAGCGCTATGGATATGTGACATTGGTAGAATGTAAGCTCGAGACAGGAAGAACGCATCAGATACGCGTTCATATGAAGCACATCGGCCACACATTATTTGGCGATCCCGAGTATGGCGGAAATAAGGTGCTAAAAGGAACTACTTTCAGCAAATACAAGCAGTTTATTGAGAATTGCTTTCAGATATTACCGCGTCAGGCGCTGCATGCGCGTTCATTGGAGTTTCATCATCCGGTGACAAGGGAGTGGATGACCTTTAGAAAGGAGCTTCCAGATGATATGGTTCAAATACTAGAGAAATGGCGCCGCTATGTGGGCGATCCAACTATAATGGAAGACTAAAGAGGCCAATAGCCGTCATTAGTCAACACTTCAAATCCTTCTCGTGATATCGTTCTGTGTCCAAGTGGCAGGATATATCTATTTATATTATGATGAGGAAAGTTGTCTAAAACATCACCATACGAGGGTTTTATTAACGGGTCATATTTCCCGAAAAGCACTACAACTTGTGTGTTTTTTGTTGACTCATCAAAGATTTTATTTAAGTCTGGCCAGCAGATGGATAGGGCGCTCCAGACATATTTGGCCATCTCAATTCGTTTGGGATTTTCCATTTGTCGCAGAATGAATCTTGCTTTGGATCGAGGTACCAAATAAAAATCATGTAGGAATTTTACCACAGGTTTAAGCTTCTGGTAATTATGTATGCCTACTCTGAAAAGTGACCTGCCAATTTTCGATTCATTTGCAAATGCGAATGACCTTGTTTTATGCAATCCATCTGGGGAAAATAAGAATACAGACTTTACTTGGTCTTTGAATAATTCGAAGGTAACAAGCGCCATTCTGCCCCCCAAACTATACCCTAATAAATGAAAATTGGTCACATTTTCACGAATTAAAATGTCTTCAATTAAAATTCGCCACTCATCTTTTGAGATTGGTTCATTTTTCATTCGAGATTCTGGGAAAAATGCCTCCCCATGTCCAAAGAGGTCAATGGCAATAAGCCGTTCTTTTCCAGAAAGGAAGGGTTCAATCATGGAGAAGTCTTCTTTGCTGTGACCAAAACCATGAAAAGCTAGAATGGTTTCGTCGCCAGAACCTAATGTCTTGTAGCTCAAAATGATACTTTCGTCATTGCTTTTTGCTTTCCTCTCCATTGCTCAAATATAGGGTGGAATTTATTAACAGTGTTCACTTGTGATTGTTGATAAACATGTTGTTTGTTGAATTCTCACTTCTTGTCTGAATGTAAGTTTAGACTTTCTAAAACTGCTATATTTTTAGATGATTGCCAACCTAACAACCGAATTAAGCAATCGCATAAAGTCGACGAGTTCTCAGGAGTCACATTCGTTTTATAGAATGTCGAATTCTAGGGATTGTGAAGCTTTGGAGATCTTACTGCGCGAGAACCCAGGTTGTGCTGTGGTGGATGAGATAGAGGGGCAGTTGAAAGATTTAATCAAATTGGAAAATCCTTCGAGTTCTTTAAATGAGAAAGAATATCAGGATAAAATATCTTCGAAATTAAATGGAAGGAATTTAAATGAATTTGGTGTTTGGGTCTATTATCCCTGGAAAAACATCCTAGTTCATTTACTTGATGAAGAAGATTTTATTCGTGTCAGAACGATACGAAATGCGTACAAAATTTCTCCAGAAGAACAAGCTGAATTGAGAAATAAGAAGATTGGTGTTGTTGGGCTGAGTGTTGGGCAATCTGCTGTGATGGCGCTTGCAATGGAAAGGATAGGAGGGGAGTTGCGCATTGCTGATTTCGACAACTTGGAGCTGAGCAACATGAATCGCATTCGCGCTGGTGTTCATGAATTGGGTTTGTTGAAGGGAGAAATTGTAAAAAGAGAAATTGCGGAGATTGATCCGTATTTGAAGGTGGTCTTTTACGAGAAAGGAATTACCAATGAAACCATTGATGATTTTTTGAAATCTGATGGAGGAATTGATCTACTCGTGGAAGAATGTGATAGTTCGGATGTGAAAATTAAGTTGAGAAAGAAATGCGCTTCAATGGGCATTCCAGTGGTGATGGATACGAGTGATAGGACCATACTTGATATTGAACGTTTTGATTTAGATAGAGAATATCCTATTCTTCATGGATTAGTGAGTAAAGAATTAGTGGATTTGGAAGAGTTTACGCCAGAGCAAAAGCGAGAAGTTCTTTTCCAATGCATTGATTTGTCGAAAGTGTCGGAACGCGGAAGACTCTCACTCGGGGAAATAGGCAAGACTATTACAACATGGCCTCAATTGGCAACGGATGTTATTATTGGTGGAGCTATTGTAGCGATGGCTGCGAGAATGATATTATTAAAGCAAGGAATTAAATCGTCGAGAACATATGTCGATGTCCCGTCAATTATTAGTAAATAAACTACTCGAACAAACTAGGGTTGTTGAGAAGCCGGATAAGATTCGTATCCGCGCATTTCGTGCGTGCGACGATCTTGAGGGGAGTGTGCGTTTTCATCAGGGACACTCTGAAGTACTCGCTGCGTTTGGATTAAAGCTAACCAGCGCTGATCCTGTTTGGTTTGAAGATCCTTTTAGCTATGTTATTCTTATTGAATCACTCGATGGAACACAATCCTACGGTGGTTCTCGTATTCAAATATCAACTCCACAAACACCGCTGCCACTGGAAAGTGCCATTGGTCACATGGAGCCTCGTATTTATGATGTTGTGAAGGAATTGAGACAAGAAGGTACAGCAGAAATTTGCGGCCTTTGGAATAGTTCTGTTGTTGCAGGAATGGGAATTGGTAGTACCTATAGCATTCGCTGCGCATTTGCTGTTGCTGGCTTTCTAGAGATCAAATCCATGTTCGCCCTCTGCTCCCCGTATACCTATCGTATGGCGGGTAACTTCGGCTTCCGAAAGATGCCTGAATTAGGTGAAAATGGTGTATTGCCTTATCCAAGTGAGAAGCAAGTAGCAATCATCACATTCCAAGATGATGTAAGAGCAATGAACAACGCGAGTGACATAGAGAGAACCTTTATATTCAACCTGCGTACAACGCCTGCACAAATAACGTCTGAGAATGTCGGTAAATCCAACCCTATTGAAGTGCACTACGATCTTAAATTGCGCTAAGAAATGTAGTGTTCTTGTTTTACTTCTGCTTGCAATCGCCCTTCCAACAGGGCTTTTAGCTCAAGCAAATGTGTTTAAAGGTGAAAACCTAATGCTGAATCAATATCAGCTCTATACCGGTTCTTCTACCGATATCTCAATCATCTCTACTTCTTCTGAATTTGAAAGTCTTCCTGCGAAGGTTCCCAATTTTGGCGCAAAGGAACATTCTGTCTATGTGAAGTTTTCTATCACGAATGAATCCCAAGAATTCTTTGTCTACGGTTACCTCGAAAATACGGCAATCGATGAAATTGATATTTTTCAATTAGGTGAAAGCACAAGACAGATTGTTTCTTCTGGTGAGCATTTGTCTTATCATGACAGAGGCTCAGAACATCCTGGAGTGAATTTTCAAATGTTCATTAAACCTGGGCAAACTGCAAATTTTATTGCACGTGTAAAAACGGGTGAACAACTATTACTTCCTATTAAAGTAGGTAAGGAAAAATTCATCAATGCCGAGCAATCACGCAAAGAGCTTTTCTATGGCTACTACATGGGATGGATTCTTGTAATGTTGATTTATAACTTGTTTGTTTGGATTACTGTAAGGGATAAAGTTTACCTCTATTATGTATTCTACATTCTCACAGTAGGCTTAACACAATTGGTTTTGAATGGCTACGCTGCCAAGTACCTGTGGCCAGATGCAACGAAGGGTTCAATGGTCGCGTCGATTATTATTCCCGTGTTGAGTGGTATTGCCACCGTAATGTTCTCCCGAAACTTTATTCAAACCAAGCGCTTCACGCCTCGAATCGATAAGATGTTGCTGGGCTATTTGGTCATCTACATGGTCGTTCTTGTGCTTGCATTCACGCCTTATTTGAATATATGTTATGTGCTAATTGACTTCAATGCTGCGTCAGCGCTCATTCTTGTGTATTCAGCAGTTGTGGCCGTGCGTAATAAGTACAGACCAGCTACATTCTTCCTTGTAGCGTGGGTAATCTTCTTGATTGGAGTTACATTATTTGCTTTGAAAAACTTTGGAGTTCTTCCTTTTGATAATTTGACAAACTACGCGTTACCGATAGGTAGTGCGCTTGAGACAGTGCTTCTGTCGTTTGCACTTGCTGATCGAATCAATCAATTCAAAAAAGAAAAGGAAGATTCGCAACACAAGATGATCCAGGTGATGTCGGAGAATCAACGACTAATCGAAGAACAAAACGTTCAACTTGAAATGAAGGTTCACGAAAGAACCCAAGACTTGGAAGTAGCCAACGCTGAATTAAGTGAAACGCTTCAAAACTTGAAATTGACCCAAAATCAACTTGTGGAAGCGGAGAAATTAGCATCGTTGGGTCAGATGACCGCTGGTATTGCCCATGAAATCAATAATCCAATCAACTTCGTCTCATCCAATGTGCTTCCGTTAAGAAGAGATATTGATGATATTTTGGAAGTACTTAACGAATACTCTTCCATTCAAAATGAGGAGGAATTCAAAACGAAACTTCCAGATATAAAGGCGAAAATTAAAAAGCTTGATATCCCG
>JBJOKO010000220.1:0-4872 GCA_046046035.1 Bacteroidota bacterium
TGCTCCGCAGACACATTTGTGGTTAATCAAAGTTTGGTTCTCCCCATCAACATTTGTGGTGAAAATCTCCACCTTGGGCAAGCCCGAAACCGTTAAATTAACTTCTCAGTTATTGCTTAGAGTCAATACCAAATGAAAGAAATAATTAGAAACAGAACGATAAGGCCTTCAACAAGACATGAAGAGTCGAAGACCTATAAAATCGACACCAAGAATGTTTCTCTGGGCGACATCTTAGTGGTTAACATTGATCACGAAACAAAATCTTTCCGTCAGTCTTACAAATTCAATGGCTCAGACGTTGCCAATAAAGACAGTATTAGTTTTAGGGTAAAAGACTATGGAATCACAATTGACATTAGTTGGGCTGGTGCAACACCAATAGGAACTGTAGAACCAAAAGCTTCAGCAAAAAAAGAGTTAGCAAAGGTTGTTTCAAAACATCCCTCATCAAATACTAAAACATCATTCGATCCTATTTCAAACACAGACACTGCAATTCTGATTTTAGGAACTATGCCCGGTGACAAATCACTTGAACTTGGTGAATATTACGGTCATTCAAGAAATAGATTTTGGAATATTATTTCCACAATTACTGAGAACGATTTGCCCTTGAATTATAGCGAGAAAAAATCGCTTCTACTTAAAACCAAAATTGGCATTTGGGATGTCGCACATTCAGCGAACAGAAAAGGCAGCCTTGACAGTGCAATTCAAGATGAAGTTCCAAACGACTTAAACAGCTTTATCTCTAAACACAAGCATCTTAAGGTTATTGGTTTCAATGGTCAAAAAACAGAAGCACTTTTCGACAAATATTTCAAAAGACAAAGTGATTTAATCTATATTTCCTTACCAAGTTCAAGCCCTGCAAATGCAAGTATTAACTTTGACGATATTTGCGAGAAGTGGAGAAAACTGCTCACCGAATAATTGAACAGCCCTTAAAAAAGATAATTCAAACCTTACATTAAAGCCCCCCCCATCACCACCACCCCCCACAAATCAAGCCTCCTAAAAATCGATTCCTTTATCGGTTTTCTATTTGCTGTTGCGATGATTTTGGTACTTCCGATTGTGGCGGCGGTATACTTTGGAACAAGGGGATTCGGCGTTGCGCTGCTTGTTAACTTCATTGCTTTGCCGGTGACAGTTTCTGCTTTGAGAGATTCTCGTGCTTTCAATCAAGGGAAATTTTCGAGTGCTGTTCAACTCATTTTTAAATCAAACAAGTTTCTCATATTCATCTTAACAATTGCCAATGTTGCGGCCATTCCGCTCTTTGCTTTTCAGACATTAATCAGCCCTTGGCTATTGATTGCACTATACAGTCTTTCTATTCTAATTTTCTATTTCGTAAACAAGAAAAACAAAGACAAATTCAAAGTGTATTTCAGAACATTCTGCATCGCCCCATTATTCATCAATTCATTCTTCATCACAAACTACATATTCAGTGTGCTAGTGTGCTAACGTGCTAGTGTGCTAGAGTTAGAGGATTAGAACGATAGTTTGATAGTGTGGTAGTGTGGTAGTTTGGTAGAGTACAATATCAATTGAAAACTATTTAACTTTCGCCAATTCTCTTAAATACTATCTTAAACGCACAGCTTTCAAAAATGAAAAAAACTCTCTTCTTCCTCGCATGCATCGGTTGGATGCTTTCACTTGTTGCGCACTTGCTTTCTGTTGCAGACTATGATATCAGAGAACAATTGCCTTATATCTGGGTGTTGCATTTAGGTGTTTTCATAATTATGCTGCCTGCAATCTTTCTGCTCAAAAAAGAAAATACATACAGAGAATTTCAACAGACTAGCATGCTCAATCAAATGAATCCTCTAGCTGGATTTAAAGTCATCTTCAAAAACACTCCCACTTGGCTCAGTATTATCGGCATTGCAGGATTAGTCTATGCCTTTATCAACTTCTTCCTTTTCTTTAGTTCTATGCCAGGTACACCAGATATTGAAAACGGACAATACATTCTACATAATCACGGGGTAGTTTCAAGAGTTCTCACAGAACAAGAATACCGACATTTCCAAGCAAATGAAGTACGTGGTTTCTCCGGTCACTGGATCGCGTTCTATGGTATAGGTATGGCGTTGTTGTATCCGTTTAAGAAATAGCGAGGCAATCCTCAAATTTCTTATCTTAGCATCATGAATCTCAAAGAATCAATAAACGCTAAATCTAAAGAGTTCCTCACTTTGTGCGAAAATCACGATGTGAAGACTTTATATGCTTTTGGTTCTTCTGTAAGCAACAACTTCAAAGAGGAAACTAGCGATATAGATTTGCTTATAGAACTCAATACTGAAGATCCTCTCTTACGTGGAGAAAACCTTATCAGTCTTTGGGATAAATTCGAAGTGTTTTTTCAAAGAAAAGTCGATCTCCTGACCAATTCTTCTCTTCGAAATCCAATTCTTAAAAAAAGTATCGATTCATCAAAAATATTAATCTATGACAGAAAAGAGCGAAAAGTATCTTTCTGATATTTTGATGGCAATTGATTTGATCCAAGAATTCACAGCTGGCCTAGATTATCTGGCTTACGACAAAGACAGAAAAACACAAAGCGCAGTTGAAAGACAATTAGCAATAATCGGAGAAGCCTTGAATCAATTTAAGAAACTTGAACCGTCAGTAATAATTGAAAACGATAAACAAATAGTTTCTTTCAGAAATCGTCTAGTTCATGCATATGATAGTTTGGACAATTCAATAATCTGGGTTGTTATAAAGAGACATTTAGAGCCGCTGAAAGTTGAAATCGAAGGTTTGATTCGATAAAGCGGATATCCTGCAAAATGCATCTCTGAATCAACCAAATTTCTCCCAATGACCATCACGTGCATCAAACATGGAGCGAAGAAAATTAAAGCGGAGCATTTGACGTTTGTCGAAGCGTGTAAATTAGAAGAGAGCTTCACTTTTACGGTCCTAACGACCACACATCCCAACCACGCATTTGAATTGGCGCAAACTGCGAAGTCCAACGCAGACCTCATCATCATCCTCGGTGGTGATGGTACGATCAACGAAGTAGTCAATGGTCTTTGTTCAATAGAAGGAGAAAACCCAACATTATTCATTCTCCCCAATGGCAACGGCAACGATTTTATCCGCAACTTCCCTTCTACTCCATTGCATTCGAAAAGTCCAAAAGAAATACTGCAACAGACACCAGTAGAAGTTCGTGTGCCTTATCTAAAAACGCAGGATAAAAAACAGTTTTTCATCAATATCGCAGACATCGGTTTCGGCGGACATGTGGTCAAGAATTTGAATGATTATAGAAAAAAATATGGTCAAAGTTTTTCGTATTTCCTTGCCATACTTCGCACATTCAAAAATCACAAAGCGATACCGTTTTCAATAGATTTCAACGGTCAACAAAAAACGCAACCGTATTTCATGTTGGCCATTTGCAACGGCGCCGCCTTCGGTAAAGGATTATTTATAGCACCACAAAAACATCCAAGAGATCCGCATTTCCAAGTAGTATGTCTCGGTGAAGTAAGTGTGTGGGATTACATCAAGCATGTGCCGCAGTTATACAAAGGCCAACCCATCACCCACCCCGAAATCTCCTACCACCAAACCACCCACATCACCATCAAAACAGCGGGACAAAATACCCACTGCGAAATCGACGGAGAGTACCTCGAGGGGGCGGTCTTCGAATTCGGGATTAGTGATGCGGCGGTGAAGGTCATTTGCTGAGCGTGCTGCGATATTTTTAAGTTTTGATTTCTTATTTTTTATTTGAATTTCGGAGTTCCTTCATTTTCCAATTTCCCCCCCGGTCCCCGAGTGGCTCGGATCACCTTTAGGTGATTCGAGATGTATCGAGGGGCCCATTTTCCCATTTTCCCATTTTCTAGCCACAGAGTTAAAAGAGAATAACAGAGTTACACAGAGAGGATGGAATCAATTTTTAATTGTTGATTGTTTATTTGAAATTCGGAATCAGAAATCAGAAATCAGGAATCAGGAATCCGGAATCCGAAATAAAGCCCTATCTTCACCAGATACGCTCGTCATGTCGGCTTGTTGATTAAGACACAAAGGTGTCCCAATTTTAGAATGAATATATATGTGAAAAACATGGCTTGTGAAAGCTGTAAAGTGGTTGTCAAAACCGCACTCGAGGAACTTGGAATAGATTCCATCAAGGTTGAACTCGGAGAAATCGTAACACGCGAGGATGTGAGCGATGATGAGAAAAAGAAACTCAACCGCGAACTCAAAAAAGTCGGTCTCGAATTACTAGAAAAAAAACAAGGTGTACTCATCGAGAAAATCCGAAAGGTGATGGTCGACTATGTCTATAAATCCGATGACAAACCCAATATGAAGTTCTCAGTTCTCCTGAGCGAAGAACTCAATTATAGCTACACCTATCTCGCTAATTTCTTTTCAGAAGTGGAAGCTACCACAATAGAACAGTTCATCATATCAATGAAGATAGAACGAGCAAAAGAACTCATTCTCTTCGGCGATGACACGCTTTCAGAAATTGCACACAAACTGCACTACAGCAGCATAGCCCATCTTTCCAATCAATTCAAAAAGGTCACCGGCCTAACCCCCTCGCATTTCAAATCCCTCAAGGAAAATAGAAGGATCACGATTCAGAAGATATAGTTCGGGGGGTCGGGAGTTCGTGGGGTCGTGGGGTTAATTTTTTATTTATTATTGTTTATTTTTTATTTGAAATTCGAAACCTGAAATTAAAAAACACATGAAACTTATACTAACCCTGTTATTGAGCATCTCATTGCTATCAGGATTCTGCCAGACGCAAAAAGATTTGGATTACTCCGCTCATGAAGCAAACATTCTAGCAAATATTGAATT